>USOG01000106.1 GCA_900556365.1 uncultured Collinsella sp. | reverse complement strand
TCAGGTGACGCTGGACCATGCGCATCGAGATGCCGAGTTCCTCGGCGATTTGCTTGAGCGGGCGTTCGTCCTGTGTCACGGCTATGAGCACGTCAACTTCGCGTGGGGTGAGAGCGTGGTTGGCGATGAAGGCCTGGCGTTGCTCTTCGATGCTCGGCGCAGCGAGCGCTTTCTCGGCTCGTTGCTGGTGTTCGCGCTCCTGCTCGGTTTGGGGCAGGCGGAACAGGCCCGCAGCTACAAACGCCACACTTGCCGCCACAAGCAGCATGAGCGCGCCGATCATGATGATGGCGACATTGCCCGAGGTCACAAGTGCCAGCGAGATGCCCGACGTAGTGAACGCGCACACGTTGTTGGCTGCGCGGCCCATGCCAGCCCACAGTGCGGGCGTGTGCATGCGCGGCGCCAGCTGCGTAAACGTGGCGGTAAAGAACGTGACAAAAAAGCCCGAACTCAGATAAAAGACGATGAGGCCCAAGTTGGGGTCGGCGCCGGCCTCCACGGCCAAGATCGAGATGGTGGAAAGTACCGTGACGCCGAGCATGATGAGACCCATGTAGCGACGCTCGGCAAGATCAAAGACGATACCGGCGACGAGACCGCTCGCCGCCAAAAAGAGGCGCGGCCAGGTCTGTACGGCGATGGTGCCGTGGGCGTTGGAGAACGTGACGACGTTATCGAGCGTCGAGAACAGACAGGCGAGAATCATGACGAGTGCGATGCTCCAGCACGCCTGCTTGGCGAGGGCGTGCGAGGGCTCGGCAAAGGGATTGATGGTGGGGCTGGAGCTCTTGGCGGCCTTTTGGGGAACGACGCTGAGGACGGAGATGGCGATAGTCGCTGTGCCAAGGACGATGAGCTCTGCGATGCCGCCGCAATCGAGCAGGTTGATGGCGAACTGCATCAGGATGCCCGCGGCATAGGCTGCTCCCGCACCGGTGGCAAGCTTGGGGTCATCCTGGAATGCCAACGAAAAGGCGTGGTGAGTGGCGGCGCCCAGCAGGCCGAGCCCGAGGAATGCGAGGCACCCCAGAATCTCGAGCGCAAGCGGGCTCGTGGGGGACTGGATCTGGGTCAACCCCAAGATGGCGATGGGGACGGCGGCGCCGACAACTGTCTGAGACTGGCCTTTGTGCTGCGCGTGCTCAAGCAACGGAGCGTATCCGATAAAGCCGATCACGCTGGCGCCAAGGATAAAGCCCTGTGCGAGCACAACGCGCTCGGCACCGGCGAGCAGTCCGACGTTGACGTCGAAGCGAAACTCGGCGGCAAGGAAGGCGAAGGTGAAGAGCGCGAGTGCCAGAAGCGCGTTGATTTTAGGCTTGCTCAGGTTCAAGGACGGTCCTTTGGGCGGACGGAACGATCGTGCCCTCGATTGTAGACCATGACGGTAGGGGGTGGGCCTTTCGGGGGGCGGGGCGCGCTTGGCAATAGCGTGCTCGTTGCCTTTTGCGCTGGCAGGTGCGCCACATGAGAATTTGTGCCCCGGGATCCGGATATCTTCCCGTAACATGGTGTTTTAGAAGCACCCCTTACGACAAGGAGGCTCACATGCGAACGCAAATCCATGACAACCCAATCGACCACGGCCACTCGTGCACGCTCTCCCACGGAACATGGCGCCGCGTGGGTGCAAAACTCGCCTGCGCGGGGGCCTGCGCGCTCATGGCCGGCCAGCTGCTGCTGCCGAGCGTGGCGCTCGCCGCCGACTGGGTCAACGTGGGCGGCACGCAGTACGACGCGGGCGCTGCCGCCGGCGACGAGGCGGGAACCTGGTCCTGGGATGGCGCTAACGACATGAAGCTCAACGGCTACGACGGCGGCTCCATCGGCGCCAAGGGCAACCTCGCCATCGGTGTGACGGGCACCAACACCGTCACGGCCGACGCCGGGCAGAGCGCCATTGCTGTTAAGAACGGTAACCTTGCCATTACCGGCGACGGCACCCTGAATGCGACGGCCCAGAACGATGTGATTGCAGCGTCGGGAGACGGCAGGACCGGCGGCGATGTGACCATCAGCGGCGTCAGCGTCAACGCGACGGCTTCGGGTGCAGCGGAAAACGTGGCGGGCATTCGCGCGACGGCCGGCAGCGTGACAATCGATAAGGGCGCTGATGTCAAAATCGAGGCGAAATCGGCTGAAGGATCTTGGCGTCCAATGGAGATCATCTGCGGTATCCATGCTGATAACATTCCAAACAGACACGCTGCCCAGGAAGGCGAGCAGGAAGAGCCGGATTCCGCTTATGAGCACGGCGGCGATGTCACCGTCGATGGCGCCAGTCTGTCGATTAAGACTGGCGATGCCTCGTGGGCTTCCATGTGCATCAATACGTTTGGTATCAAGAAGAATACCCTCATGAAAATCGTCAACGGAGCCGATGTCACGCTTTCGGCTGGTAGTGCGGCTTCGCTCTCGGCGGGTATCAGCTCACGCTCGCAAGCCGGTGCGGTGTGGATGCTTGTCGAGAAGTCGAACCTCACGTCTCGAAGCCTGTCTGCCGCAAGCGGCATCGACGCCGATCGCAATCAAAGTTTTGGAATCATGGCAGAGGCAAATACCAGGTTTGAAACGCCTCGTATCCAGATTTTCAAATCGAAGATTGAGGCTTCGGGCGCGACTGCGGGAATCTATGCGATCAACCGCAACGGCGCGAATGCGACCCTGTACCATGCCGCGATGATCGATTTACGAGGGAACGCGATGATTACGACTCCGACGGACGGTGCCGTGCGCGATGTGAAGAAGGTTGTCGATACGGGGCAATGGCCTAGTTCCCAGAGCGGGCAGGTCATCGGTGTTGCCGGTTCGTCTTCGATTTCGGATATCGTCGGTTCTGCCGAGGTCGCCCATGATGTGGCGATTGATTTTGGAGACGGGCAGGAGCCGGACCCAACGCCGGACCCCGAGCCGGCTCCGGAGCCCGATCCCATGCCCAATCCCGAGCAGAAGCCTGACCTCAAGCCCGTAGACAAGGACGCAAAGACCACCAAGACCGTTACGACCAAGACTGCAGCTGGGGCCAAAAACGCTTCCGGCGCCCTGGCCGCCACGGGCGATAGCGCCGCGACGACGGCGGCAGCCCTCGGCATTGCCGGTGCGTCCGTCATCGGCGCCGGCTTCGTCGCATCCAAGCGCCACAACCGCTAGTACAAGCTTTCATAGCCATTTTCAGCCGCCGCGCGAGCACAAATGCCCTCGCGGCGGCTCTTTGTATTTCCGCAGGTAGAGGCCTAGGTTCGCATCTACGAACCTAGGCATACGGAGTCTTTTGGCACATCTTGGTTGTACAGGACCACCACAAAGGGGACAGGCACCATTGTGGTGGTATGTCCCTACGACCAAGGAGGCCGTTATGAACGGAAGCCACTTTGACAAGCAAGCTCAACGTGAGTCCACCTGCTCGCTGGTTCACGGTACCTGGCGTTGTGTGGGTGCCAAAATCGCTTGCGCCGGCGCGTGTGCGCTTATGGTCGGTCAGCTGCTGCTGCCGAGCGTAGCGCTGGCGACGGAATGTGCCGATCCCGTCGGTGCGATGGACGAGGTTGCCGCGGCTCCGGTGACGCCGACGGTTGCGGAGGATACGGCTGCAACGACCGCACCAGCTGCTTCGACCGCGCCTGCAACCGATGCTGCTCCGGCGGCGCAAGCCACCGTTGAGCCTCAGCAGACGGCCCCGACTGGCGCCACCGATGAATCCAACGATGCGGCACCCGCTGAACAAAATACTCCCAGCGACAACGCCGCCACGCCGGCGAATGACGCCATCATGCCCTGCGGTGTGACCGATGTTGTTGGCGGCAGCGGCGTTAGGGTCAATATTACGGTGCGGAACAATTACGCCGACATCAAGAAAGAAGAAACGATTGAGTATGTGGAGGGGATTGCCCTTGTAGATGGAGACCAGTCTGCTCTCGATGGTAGCGCTTTGACTTTTATCGGCCTGGGGGACTTGATCGTCCATGCGGCGTATGACAGTGCGAGCAATAAAACAACGCTTACCCTGGATATCAGCAAGATTCAGAGACAGAAGGAGGAGCAGAAGTACTTTACGGAGTACAAGGAGAATAAGTCCAAGATGACGACCACCTATGATGGATCCAAGCTTACGTATACGGGTACAGAGCCCGGGAATATCATCATCGGTGATCCGGACGACGCCTTTAAAGGAGACACCGAGGCGACCGGGAAACCCACTATTAACGAGATCCGGGATGACTACTACACCCGCACCCATGTCTACGAGAGGGCGTGCCTTGTTATCCCGGCAGCGGAATCAGAATCGGAATCCATCTCCTTTGCCAATGTTCAGAATACGAACTTCAATTGGCAGCTGGATACTGGTCCGCAGGCGACGGCAGGTGTCCCTAACTACGATGCAGATAAATACGAAATCGCTTATGAATGCTGGCAGGAATTTGAAAACAACGAACCTGTTGCTGCCTGGTATTCCGATAACGGCTCACATGGTTCCCTGCCGACTATTACAAAGTTTAAAAGCGGGAAAGAGTACGTGTATTCTCTTATGCTGAAGCCAAAAGACGGATATTCCTTCAGCGATGAAACCGTTGTTACCGTAAACGGGGAAACCGTAAAGTCGAGTCTAAGCGGAGAATTCCTGTATGTCCCTGCTATTAAAACAATTACGATGCCTGCTTCGTCGGAAAACGAAGCTCTTGAGAATCTAAACGTCAACGATGTGAAAACCGACTACGCGCCCGGCGAGGCGCCGCGTGCGACCGCGACGATTCCTGCCGCCGATGCCGATAAGTATGAGATCGCCTATGAGTGCTGGGAAGAGATGGATGGCAGCGACCCTGCGGAGCTCAAGCCCGTTGCCTTCTGGTATTCCGACCCCGCAAAGTACACGCCGGGCATGAAGAAGATTGACCACTTCGAGGAGGGCAAGTTCTACATGTACTCCGTTGAGCTGAGGCTCAAGGGCGACAATACCGTGGCTGATGACTGCGAAATGAACGTCAACGGTCATTGGGCGCACCACATCAAGACCGTCAACGGCGTCTTCGCGCCAAACGCTGACAATATGCTGTGCGAGCAGCCGATCGACGAATGGCGGGCCATTGACGTTATCGAGATCAACGGCGCCACGACCACCTTTAAGGCGGGCGATAAGCCGGTCTTTACGGCGAATGTTCCGACGGGCTCCAACTCCCTTCCTCAGTGTGAGTTCTGGACGGGTAGCGACGGCAGCGAAGTGAACTCTCAGAAGTTCTGGGATCAGAACATCACGAATCACATCGACGTCT
>USOG01000105.1 GCA_900556365.1 uncultured Collinsella sp. | reverse complement strand
GGCACCTCGTCAAAGGGAATCTCCTCGCCCACCGCAAAGGTCGTGGACTCCCAGTAGTGGCTCTCGACCGGCGGCACGCAGCGCAGCAGCGCGCGAGCCGAGGCGACCATGATGCAGTTGTCCCCGCGCACGATGCGCCCGAGCGCCTCGCAGCGCTGGGCCACCACAGCGTCGTCGGGCGCCTGCTCGCGCCAGGGATAGTCCTTGCGCTCGGGAAAACGACACACGTGCGCCAGGCCCACGTAGGCGGCAAGGCTGCGCGCGGCGCGATCGGCCGCATCCTCGCCACTCACGATGTAGACCGTAGGGCGCGGGCGGCGCGCAAACTGGGCGGCGGCCATAAGCGTTCGACCCGACTGAGACACGGCCAGCGTCACATCCTCGCCAGAATCGAGCCCGGCCTCGACGGTCTGCAGCGCCTCGGCAGTGTAGAGCTGCGCGGCTATACGGTGAATGAGCATGCTGTTCCTCCGGCATTGCAACGCCAAAAGCCCGCCGAGGCAAGCTCGGCGGGTCGTTCGTCAAATTCGTTGCCTGTCATGGTAGCGCATGGAGAGGACTCCAGCTCAAGCGTACGCCCAGCCCCGCAACAAAAACGCCAGATAGAACTGGACTCGCCGGCTTCGCCAAAATCTCCCCATCACGTCGAACGCCGCAACCACGGAAGGCTCCCCAAGAAACGGCTATTCCTCAAAAAAGCTCGCAACGTTCAAACGGCTCGTCCACTCTCCTATGGTGTTGGCAAAGCCGACGCGTGTGTACACGCCCGCAAAACGGCCGCGATACAGGTACAGGCCTTCCATATTAGAAGCGGGCGCAAAACCGAGATCATCCACAAGTCCTTTGGGTGCCTCTCCTCGATGCGGCCCATCGACAAGCGTTCCGCGCAAGCAGGGAGTCTGATACTGCTGAGCATACTCCTGCACAATCGCCCCAGCGGCCGCAGCACGAGCAAGCACCTGGGACCATTCCTGTTCCGTGGCATCCAAACCAGCGACAACGCCAACCGCATTGTAGCCGCCGCACGGCTTGACGATCCATCGGTCCTTTTCGGCAAATCTCGACAACTGGGTGCTTTCGTCCATAATCTCGGTATAGGGCACATGTTCCCGTACAAACGATTGCTCCTCCGGGCTCAACAAGGACTGACCGGCCCGAGACCACAAAAACGCAAATACGGTCTTAGTCGCACACGGCCACGTTCTAAAACCACCGACGATGCATGCAAGCCCTTCTTGGGCAGCCTCGATTAAGGCCGAGCGTCCGTCGCGCGGCTTATCCCACAGTTCGCCGGTCACCGCGCGCCGCCAGACGCAATCAATAGGACCAGCGGCATCGCACAGGCACCTAGCACCGCTCTCGCCTTCGCCAATCCGCAGGTCGCGCACATCCGCAAAGCGTGCGGCTACACCCCGCTGCCTCATAAGGTCGACAAAATGAGCCGCATCTTCCGAGTCGATGCTTTCCGAATAGTCGACGATTGCCACCGAAGCGGGACATTTCTTTGATTGCGGTGCATAGAGCCCCTCGTCAACGCGGCCCCCGTCGTCCGATCGTGCACTATCCTCGGTGCGGCGAGGATGGGCCAGCTTCCACTCTGCATAGGTCTCAAACAATGCATCTATCCAGCTACCGCACAAATCGTACTGCCGAAAGCCGGGGTGGTCGGATGCAAACTCCTCAAAGGAAGGCGTCATTCGCACTGCCTGGCAGACCTCATCGGTTACTACCATTCCAGCACTGCCGTCGGTATTGAGCTCGCAAAACGTATACGAACCGGTGTCCTCGTCAAGAAAGATATCAACGCGCGCAAGGGGGATCTGGCAATCATAGCCGGCATCCATAGCGCACAGGTCAGCAAAAGCCGGATCCATGCGAAACCATGCACGCACGGAGGCATCGGAACAAAACGCCCGCGTCACCTTGTCCATAATGCCGTACATGCGCTCGGCGGCCTCCTTAAGAAGCGCCGTCATATCCTTATCGAATATCTTTGGCGTCAGAGCCCAGGGCGCAGGATCTCCGTGGTAGAGTGCATGGGTTTGAGACAAGTATTCGTCGCCTTTGCGACGACCAGGTAGGTCACCTTCGTGCGCGCGCACGATGCGCTCAAAGTCATCCTCGAGCTCTCGCGTCTTCGATGTTGCCACGTTACCCTCCATTGCTTGATTTTTTGCTCATGCTACGCCAGCACGCCACGACTTCGGCGCGCTTGAATAGGCTTCTAAATTAGCAACACATTTTTGCATGGGGCGGCAGGCGGCGACATATACTCCTGCTCGAGCGCATGCACAGCCCCGCAAAAAACGCCAGACGGGCAAGCCGTCTGGCGCTATCAGAGTGAACTATACGCCGAGTCTAGTCGTAGACGCCCATTTTAAGCAGTGTGAAGATCGGAGCGCCGTCACCCTGCGCGACGCGGACCGTGCAAGTCTCGGTACGGCCCATGGATGCGTCCGCTTGAATTGCGGCGATGAACTGGTTCTTTGGCAGGCCGTAGGTGCCCTCGGGGATGTCGGAAGGAAGTAACATGCCGCCAGCACTGTAGACCTCATAGGTGAGCTCGTAGATGTTGTCGCCAAGGTCAGTCGCGCCCGTAACGATGGCACACGGTGGGTTGTAATTTCCCTGGCCATATTCCTGTTTCAGATACAAATACCCACCATGCGCTTCGGCCGAATCAGGAATCGCCTGCCCCTCCGGCGTTCTGTCATAAGTCATATCGGCATCGGAAAGCGTCAGGCCCGTCAAGCGATTGAGTTCCCTATTGATCACATCAGTCGCCACACGCTGGCTATTACCGTTGTCATAGTCGCCTTTCTCGATTCGATACGGCGCGTTGTCAATAAAATGGCACCAGATAAACTTAACCAGCTTGTATTTCTCGTCATCAGAAAGTCCGTCAGTCGAATCGAAGCCGCCCGTCCGATACCAGTCCCGATCGAAGTGCTCCTCCGTAAAGTTCGACAGGAACAGGTTTGCGGCGGCATAGGTTGCCTGGTCGTTAAGGTCGACCTTTACGCTGCTGCCCGTCTGCTCGGTCTCTTCCGGCTCCTCTTGCTCTTCGGCAGGCTTCTCCTTGGCGCTTCCCTGGTCCTTAAGCTCGGCCGAACCCTCGTCAGACCCCAGCACCGTGATCTGCGATGAATTGCCCTGCCCAAGCGGACCCAGCACGCCGGTCAGCGCCAGAGCGGCACCGCCGGCAACGAGCACGCCCACCACGCACATGCCGACAATCACCGCGCGCTTATACGACTTCTTCTGCACGGAAGGCATCCCTGCCGCCGGCATCGGTGCGGGCTCAGCAGGCGCGGCCGCCGGAGAGGCAGCGCCTATGCGTGCCCCGCAGTTCGTGCAAAAATCGGTTCCGTCGGGCATCTCGGAGCCACACTTGGTGCAAAACATATTCGGGCATCCCCTTACAACAAACGGCATCTGCCGTCATCATATTGAGCCCTCGCGACCCAAATGTGTTGCGCAACATTGGCCAAAGCCTTCGGACGCCGGCAAAACGTGCCGGGCCCTACCCCGTCACGCGCACGCTGGGGCAAAGGTCTGCCAGTGGGCACTCGTCGCACTTGGGCTTACGGGCATCGCAAATCTCGCGGCCAAAGGTGATCCACTGGTGATTGACCGACTCCCAATACTCGTGCGGCAAGATCTTGAGCAGATCTTGCTCGGTCTTGAGCGGCTCTTTGGCGTGCGTCTTGGGACTCAGCATCAGGCGGTGCGCGATGCGGTTGACGTGCGTATCCACCGCGATGCCTTCCACGATGCCGTACCCTACGTTGAGCACGATGTTCGCCGTCTTGCGCCCCACGCCCGGCAGCTTTACAAGCTCCTTCATGTCGGCCGGCACCTCGCCGCCGTAGTCGGCAACGATCATCTGCGCGGCCTCCACGGCATGCTTGGCTTTACTCTTATAAAAGCCGAGTGACTTAATGGTGTCCGCCACGTCGGCCACACTTGCCCCGGCCATGGCCTCGGGCGTTGGCCACTGGGCAAACAGTTGGGGCGTCACCTTGTTGACCTGCGCGTCGGTCGTCTGAGCCGAAAGCAGTACCGCGATGAGCAGCCTAAAGGGATTCTCGTGGTCCAAAAAGCACTCGACCGGGCCATAGCGACGGTTAAGGCGCTCGCACACCTCGATGGCGCGTTCGCGTTTGGCGGCATTGGTCTCGCGTGGCATAACGACTCCTCGGCTCGGCAGAAACATAACTTCACGGAAACGATTGTCCCACGTACGGGGGCCTTAAGCCTCCAAAAATGCGCCGGTCTGGCGGCTCCACAGGCTTGCGTATTCGCCGCCCGCCTCGACAAGCTGCGCATGCGTGCCATCCTCGACAATCTCGCCGTCTGCCAGCACCACGATGCGGTCGAGCGCCGCCACGGTGGACAGGCGATGCGCCACCACAATGGAGGTGCGCCCGCGCATCAGGTTCTCGAGCGCCTCCTGCACCAGCGCCTCGGACTCACTGTCCAGGGCAGAGGTCGCCTCGTCGAGCACCAGAATCGGCGCGTCGGTGAGGATGGCACGGGCGATGGCCACGCGCTGGCGCTGGCCGCCCGAAAGTTTAACGCCGCGCTCGCCCACCATGGTGTCAAAGCCATGGGGCAGACGGTCGATAAACTCGGTCGCGTTAGCCAAGCAAGCCGCCTCGCGAATCTGCTCGTCGGTGGCGCCGGGGCGGCCGTAGGCGATATTCTCGCGAATGGAGCGGTGGAACAGCAGCGCCTCCTGCGGCACGTAGGCAACCTGGCGGCGCAGGCTCTGCTGCGTGCAGCGCGAGACATCCTGACCGTCCACGAGCACGCGGCCGCCCTGAACATCGTCCAGGCGCAGCAGCAACTTGGTGAGCGTCGTCTTACCCGAGCCCGATTTGCCCACCAGGCCCACGCGCTGGCCAGCTGCCACATGAAGTGTCAGGTCATCGAACACGCTCTCGCCCGCCGCAGCGTCACGGTACGCAAAGCTCAGGTGCTCAAAATCAATCGCGCCCTCGGTCACTTTGAGCTCAGGGGCGTCCGGGTCGTCTGCCACCAAACATGGCTCGTCCAGCACGCGCGTCATCTCGGCCGCATCGCCGAGCGCGCGGTTGATGCGCTGCATCATGGAGCTCACGTAGTTCAGGCGCATGGTGAGGTTGTACGTATAGGTAAAGATCATGACGAGCGCGCCGGCGGAGATGCCAAACCACGCGTTGCCGCCCGCTACGAACACACTCACCACAGCCATGGTGATGACGATAAGGCCCGAGGTCGTAAAGTTGCGCTGCATCATGGCGTGCATCGAAACCGT
>USOG01000104.1 GCA_900556365.1 uncultured Collinsella sp. | reverse complement strand
ACGCTGTGGCACCCCATGCCCGGTCGCTTTAAAGACTATATCGCCATGCCCAAGGTCAATAACTACCAGTCGCTCCATACGACGGTTATCGGCCCCACGGCCCGCCCGCTCGAGATTCAGATTCGAACCTACGAGATGCATGAGCAGGCCGAGTACGGCATCGCCGCCCACTGGCTGTACAAGAAGTCGGGCGGATCGTCTGCCTCTAAGACCAACGATGCGCAGCGTCTGGACGACCAGATCAACTGGCTTAAGCACTCACTCGACTGGGCGGCGTCTGACGAGATCACCGATGCCAAGGAATACCTGCACTCACTGAAGGTCGACTTGTTCGACCAGGAAATTTTTGTATTTACGCCCAAGGGCGAGGTCATGGCGCTTCGTGCCGGCTCTACACCGCTCGACTTTGCCTACGCCGTTCACACCGAGGTGGGCAACCACTGCGTCGGCGCTAAGATCAACGGTGCGGTGGCCCCGCTCACGCACGAGATCAAGACGGGCGACCGCGTTGAAATCCTGACCAACAAGAGTTCCAAGCCGTCGCGTGATTGGCTCAAGATCGTCAAGACGCCTTCGGCCAAGTCAAAGATTCGCCGTTACTTCGCCGCCGCGACCAAAGACGATGACGCTGCGGCCGGCCGCGATATACTGGCCAAGGACCTGCGCAAGCGCGGGTATGGCATCTCCACGCCGCGATCCACGCGTGCGCTCAACGCCGTGGCGGAGCAGTTTAACTACAAGCAGCTCGAGGACCTGTTTGCCGCCGTCGGCGCCGGCAAGGTTGCCCCGCGCGCTGTGGGTAACAAGGTCGAGCAAATCTTGGACCCCAAGCCCGAGGAACAGGTCACCAAGGCCGAGGCTATCGCCGAGGTCGTGAAACAGCCGGCCCGCGGCTCCAACCGCAAGCCGCAAAAGCGTGGCAAGAGCGCCAGCAACGGCATTATCGTCAAGGGCGAGAGCAACAGCGGACTGCTGGTCCGTCTGGCGCATTGCTGTAATCCGGTGACAGGCGACGATATCGTCGGCTTCATCACGCGCGGCCGTGGCGTTTCGGTGCATCGCGCCAACTGCCCCAACGTCAAGGGCCTTATGGAGCATCCCGAGCGCATGATCGAAGTGGAGTGGGACGGCGCTGCCGACACCCTCTTCCAGGTCGAGATCGTGGTCGAGTGCCTGGACCGCATGGGGCTGCTCAAGGATGTCACCATTGCCATTGGCGATGCGGGCGGCAATATCCTTTCTGCCGCCACGTCGACTAACCGCGAGGGTATTGCAACCTTGCGCTTTATGGTCGAGATCTCGGACGCGAGTGGTCTGGATCCGCTGCTGGCCTCTATCAGCGGCGTTGACTCGGTCTACGACGCGCGCCGCCTGATGCCCGGCGAAGGCGGAGCTCAGCTCAAGCGCCGTGTGTAGGTGCGAGAGCCTCTCAGCATCATAGATATTGGTTACGTTCGAGGCATCGTTTGGTGCCTCGAACGTATTTTAGAAGGAGGGCATGCGCATGGACGATATGACTTTGGACCTGACACCCCGAGGTGCGGCTTCGATTGAGGCACTCGTTAACGGCCCGATTCAGACCAACAGTTACGCCGTGATTTCGAATGACGAGTGCTTAATCGTCGATCCGGCATGGGAGGGCGAGCGTCTTGTGGAGCATATCCGCACCGCGCATCCCGAGGTGCGCGTACTCGGCTCTGTCTGCACGCACGGTCATGCCGACCATGTTGGCGGGGTTGCCGGGGTTCGAGCTGTCGTTGGCGACAGTGCACTATATGAGTTGTGCGCTAAGGACGTGACGGTACCTCGCGCAAATATCGAGGAGCAGCGTGTCATGTGGGGTATCGAGACGCCCGATCCGGGTGAGCCGACGCGTTTGCTTGCCGAGGGCGATACAATCGAGGTGGGCGACGTCTGCCTGCAGGTGATCGAGACGCCGGGGCATACGCCGGGCGGCATCGTCCTGTTCGCCGCGACCGAGCAGGGGAACATCGCCTTTGTGGGCGACACGCTTTTCCCGGGCAGCCACGGTCGTACCGATCTTTCCGGCGGTGACGAGGCGGCGATTATGCGCTCGCTCTCCAAACTTGCCAAGACGCTTCCGCCCGATACCGTTTGCTTGACGGGCCATGGCGATTCGACCACGATGGCGCGCGAACTTATGCAGAACCCGTTTATGCAGATGTAGGCTCGAAGCCGTCTTTCGAACCACGAGGACCGCTCAAGCGTCAAGCTATTTTCCCCAGTGGGTCGATTCTGTGGGGCAAACGGTCAAAATTTGTCCAATCGGATGGTATTCGTGAACAAACGAACGTTTATGCTCGGGTATGTCGTGGTAAAATCTCAGACGTTATCGGAGCAACCTTACAGGAGGTTTCTTTATGCTCGTCAACGCAGCAGACATGCTCAAGAAGGCCGAGGCCGGCAAGTACGGTCTCGGTGCCTTCAACACCAACAACCTCGAGTGGACCCTGGCTATTCTCCAGGCCGCCGAGGAGGCCAAGTCTCCGCTGATCCTTCAGTGCACCGCTGGTGCCGCTAAGTGGATGGGCGGTTTCAAGGTCTGCGCCGACATGGTCAAGGCTGCCGTCGAGGCCACGGGCGTTACCGTTCCCGTCGCCCTTCACCTCGATCACGGTTCTTACGAGGACTGCTTCAAGTGCATCGAGGCCGGCTTCACGTCCATCATGTATGACGGCTCTCACGAGGAGACCTTCCAGCTTAACCTCGACCGCACCAAGGAGCTCGTTGAGCTTGCCCACTCCAAGGGCATGTCCATCGAGGCCGAGGTCGGCGGCATCGGCGGCACCGAGGACGGCGTGACCTCCAGCGGCGAGCTCGCTGATCCTGCTGAGTGCAAGCAGATTGCTGACCTGGGCGTCGACTTCCTCGCCTGCGGTATCGGCAACATCCACGGCGTGTACCCTGCCGACTGGGCTGGCCTTTCCTTCGAGCGCCTGGGCGAGATCAAGGCTCAGACCGGCGACCTGCCCCTCGTCCTGCACGGTGGCACCGGCATCCCCGAGGATCAGATCAAGAAGGCCATCTCCCTGGGTATCTCCAAGATCAACGTCAACACCGATCTGCAGCTCGTCTTTGCCAAGGGCGTTCGCGAGTACATCGAGGCTGGCAAGGATCAGCAGGGCAAGGGCTTTGACCCCCGCAAGCTCCTCAAGCCTGGTCGCGACAACATCGTTGCCCGCACCAAGGAGCTCATGGAGGAGTTTGGCTCCGTCAACAAGGCGTAAGCGTCGCTAAACTTCCCGTCGGAAGCCCCGTCCCCCTACACTGTTTCCTTTGCGCTCACCTGGCTTCGCCAGAAGTCGCGCCAAGGAAACAGTTCCGGGGGACGGGGCTTCCTTCGTTTAACGCCGCAGGGTTACTGGGCTGAATTCTTTTTTTGACTACCGTTCGGCGGTGTTGATGGCTCCCTTGTTGGGGCTTTCTTTTTATCTCGCTACAATGGACTTCAAGCGTTCTAATGACTTGGAGTTTGGTATGGCTGTTGTTAATGTGTTGCCTTCGGATGGGAAGGTTATTGACGAGGGTCCTGTTGGTTGCTCTGTTGATGTTTGCTGCGATGACTTTCGCCATCTCGATATTGGGCTACCGCCTGAGATTCTTCGTCTTAAGGATGCCGGGTATTTGACGCAGGCTGTTGCCGCCTGCGATCGCCTTTTGGAGCAGAACCCTGAGCCTTCGCTGGCTGCCTGCGTTCGTGCCGAGCGGTATCGCATGCTTGAGACGCCGCTTCATTTTTCGGTGTCGCGCGATCGAGCTATTGCGATGATCCGCGAGGAGTGGCCTGGGTTTACCGAGGAGCAGTTTGACGATCTGATTGACCGTAAGCGTATTGACTGGCGCTTTATCGATGGCGAGCTGTTCGTTCTCGACAACTTCCTCGATTCGCTTCGCGTATATCCCAAAGAGGTTCCCGGCATGCGTCCCGATCCTACGGACGGAATTGCACTGCGCAACGAGATGCTCAAGGAGATGGAGTCACAAAACGGGTTGACTCGCGTTATTACGCTTAAGGCGTCCTTGTTTGTCCCCGGCGCTCTAGAGGGGGAGACCGTTCGCGCTTGGCTTCCCGTAGCCGCCACCTGCCGCCAACAGTCTCAGGTCGAGATTCTCGACATGACGCCGGAGGGTGCTGTTGCTCCCGCGAACGCTTCGGCGCGTACCGCCTCGTGGTCTTCTTCGAGTGAGCGCTCATTCTCGGTGACTTATCGCTATCAAATCAATGCCGCTTATCGCGATATTTATGGGGGTGCGCTTCCGTCGCATCCGTGTATGGACGCGCCGTTGCCCGAAGATATTTCTGAGGACCGTCCGCACATTGCATTCACGCCGTATCTGCAGCAGCTGACGGCCGGTGTTGTTGACGGACTCGAGGATCCGCTCGATCGCGCTCGTGCTATCTATGATTATCTGACGCAACATATCGACTATCGCTATCAGCCGCCGTACTTGCTTTTGGGATCTATTGCCGATGACTGCGCGCATTCGCTCCGCGGCGATTGCGGAGTTATGGCGCTCACGTTTATCACCATGTGCCGTATCGCGGGCGTGCCTGCCCGTTGGCAGAGCGGCCTGTACGTTGCGCCCGATTCGGTGGGGTCGCACGACTGGGCAGAGTTCTATACGCCGCAGACCGGTTGGCTCAACGCCGACGTGTCATTTGGATCTTCTGCTCGCAGGATGGGGGAGGAGTGGCGCCGCCGTCACTACTTTGGCAATCTCGACCCGTGGCGTATGGTGGCCAACAATCGATTCCAGGCAGAGTTTGAGCCCTCTTTCGACGGCATGCGCGAGGACCCTTACGATAACCAGATGGGTGAGGCTTCGGTCGACGGTCGCGGATGCCGTCAGCGCGAGATGCTCCGCACAGTCGAACTCATCGAAATGCTCGAAGTTCCATTTTCGGACTAATCGGTAGAAAGCTGTGATAAACTAACTCACGCATTACGTGCCCGAGTGGCGGAATTGGCAGACGCAGTGGACTCAAAATCCACCGTTGGCAACAACGTGCGAGTTCGAGTCTCGCCTCGGGCACCATACATGCAAGTGAGCGTTCAAGGGGGTTGCGGCCCCCTTTTTCGTGCCGAACTCGCGTGAGCGCGCGAAGCGTTAAGCAAACAGGCCTGCGGCCTGTTTGTAGCGGCGCGTGGCGAGGGCGCCGCGCGTCCGAAGCCCGGGGCTTCGCGAAGCGAAGGCCCTTCGAGTCTCGCCTCGGGCACCATACATGCAAGTGAACGTTCAAGGGGGTTGCGGCCCCCTTTTTCGTGTACGTAATGTGATAACGCGCTGTACGTGTTATTATTCGCAAGGCG
>USOG01000103.1 GCA_900556365.1 uncultured Collinsella sp. | reverse complement strand
CGTGACGGCGCCATTCGCAAGATGCGCTCGGCCCTGGGCGAGCTCGTGATTGAGGGCGTGAGCGAAAACAGCGAGCTTCAGCTCGACGTGCTGGCAAACGACGAGTTCTTGTCGGGCATGTATCACACCGATCTGATGGGGCATCTCTATGCTGATGAATAGAAAAGCGAAGACGGTCAACGTCCTCGAGGGACCGATGACCGAGTCGTGCGCCGAGTTTCCCGCGCGCCACGTGTTTATCAAGTGCCCGGAGTGCCGCCGCGTGATCGATGAGGCGCGCCTGCACGACAACCTCGAGGTCTGCCCTCGTTGCGGCAAACACTTTCGCGTGAGCGGGCGCGACCGCATGCGCATGACGATTGACGAGGGCACGTTTGAGGAATGGGATGCCAGTCTGGTGCCGGAGGACTTCCTTTCGTTTCCCGGCTATGCCGACAAGCTCAAGAGCGTGAGCGAACGTTCGGGCGAGCGCGATGCCGTTGTGTGCGGCAAGGGCAAAATCTGCGGTTGCGATACGGCGCTCTTCTTTATGGACGCCAACTTTATGATGGGCTCGATGGGTTCCGTGGTGGGCGAGAAGATCTGTCGCACATTTGAGCGAGCGACCGAGCTTGGATTGCCAGTTGTCGGCTTTACCGTTTCGGGCGGTGCGCGCATGCAAGAGGGCGTGACATCGCTTATGCAGATGGCCAAGATTTCTGCGGCGGTTAGGCGCCACAGTGAGGCGGGCGGCCTGTATGTCACGGTGCTCACCGACCCCACGACCGGAGGCGTAACCGCGAGCTTTGCTATGGAGGGCGACATTATCCTGGCCGAGCCCGATGCCCTGACGGCATTTGCAGGCCCGCGCGTGATCGAGCAGAACATGCACAAGCGCCTGCCCAAGGGATTCCAGCGCTCCGAGTTTTTGCTGGAGCACGGCTTTTGCGATGCCGTTGTACCGCGTGGCGAGGTTGCGCTCACGGTAGGCGAGCTGCTGGCGCTGCACGAAGGGCACGCGCCCGGCCTGGGGGCACCGCACGAGATTGTGCATACGGGCCGCCGCGGCAAAAAGCTGGGACATTTGTTCAAGCGCTCGGCCGCACCAAAAACCGCGCTCGAGATTGTCAAGCAGACCCGCTCGGCAGATCGCGCCACGGCAGGCGAGATGATCTCGCTGGGCCTGGATGGATTTGTGGAGCTGCACGGCGACCGCTACTTTGGCGACGACGCTGCTGTGGTGGCTGGCATTGGCTGGAAAGACGGACGCCCCGTAACGGTCATCGCCGTCGAGCGCGGCACCACGACTAAAGAGCGTATGCGTCGCAACTTTGGTATGGCACATCCCGAGGGCTACCGCAAAGCGCGTCGCCTGATGCGCCAGGCCGAAAAGTTTGGTCGACCGGTTCTGTGCCTGGTCGATACTTCGGGCGCGTTTTGCGGCATCGGTGCCGAGGAACGCGGCCAGGGTGAGGCGATTGCCCAGAACCTCATGGAGATGAGCGGCCTCAAGACGCCGATTGTCTCGGTGGTGACAGGCGAGGGCGGCTCTGGTGGCGCGCTGGCGCTGTCCGTGGCCGACCGCATCCTGATGCTCTCGAGCTCGGCCTATTCGGTCGTGAGCCCCGAGGCCTGTGCGTCGATCCTGTGGAAGGATACCGAGCGCGCGAATGAGGCCGCCGAGGCGCTTAAGCTCACGGCCCCCGATCTGTTGGCGCTCGGCATCATCGACGGCATTGTTGACGATAGGGGCCTGTCGCATGAGGAGATCGCCGGTGCCGTCATGTCCTCGGCATTTGATGCCTTCGATACGCTTGGGCAGCTCGACGACGCAGCCCTCACAAACCTTCGCTACGAAAAGTACCGCGCAATCGGTCAGTACCGCACGATGTGACAAAGGGACGGCCCGCATGTCACATTGGGAAAGGCGTTCCATGTCACAAGTTTCTAACACCTCGTTTACAACGACGGTTTCATCAAACGCCATGGCTGTGGTGGACTATCTGTCCAAAAGCATGATGTCGGCGCTGCCCTTTATTGTCTGCGCGGCGTTGTTCCGCACCGTCGCCGTCATTATGGGCGAAGGCATGCTGGGCCTGTGGTCTGCCGATTCCGAAATCTATCGTCTGTTCTACAGTTGGCTCTATAACGCCGGCTACTACTTTTTGCCCATTTATCTTGGTTGGGCGGCCGCCCGCCAGCTCGGTTGCTCGGAGCAGCTGGGCATGATGCTGGGCGGCGTATTGGTTGCGCCCGATCTGCTTAAGCTCGTCGATGCCGCATCGACGACGGGGGCATCGATGACTTCCGTGTATGGCCTGCTTCCTGCGCCAGTCAATGATTACACGACGACTGTTATTCCGGTTCTCATCTCGGTGCCCGTGCTATGGCGAGTGGAGTGTTTCTTTCAGCGCGTTATCCCTAAGGCCGTGGCGTTTTCGTTCGTTCCGTTTGCGACCATGCTCGTCATGGTTCCGGTTTCGCTGTGTATCACAGCGCCGGCGGGCAGCTATCTGGGCATGCTGTTGGGCCAGTTTATGTTTATGCTTGGCAATTCCGGTGGCATCGTGTCGCTGCTCACGCTCATGGGGCTTGCCGCGGGCTGGGAGTTCCTAAAGATCGCGGGCGTCAGCAACGTCGTCCTATCGCTCGCCTACGCGCAGTTTATGAGTGTGGGAACGGATTCGTGCATCCTGATCGCCGCGACGATGGCAACGTTCGCCGTTTGGGGCATGCCCTTTGGCGCGTCGCTCCGCGTTGCGGATAAGGACGAGAAGGCGCTCATGCTGGGCTATTCGATCTCGGGTGTGCTTGGTGGCGTAAGCGAGCCGGCACTGTACGGTTGCGGCTTTAAATATGGCAGGTGCCTGACGTGCATGGCCATTGGCGGCGCCGTCGGAGGCCTTGTTGCGGCCGTGGGCCACGTTACGGCCTATACCATCGGCATGACGAATGTCCTCATGGTCATTGGCTTTGCCACGGGCGGCATCTCGAACCTGCTGTGGTGCTGCGCTGCCGGCGGCACGGCATTTGCGGTGTCTGCGGCGCTGAGCTACTGCTTTGGTGTGGTGCCGACGAAGGGGCAGACGGCAGAAGACGAAGCCGATTCGCTCGAAACCTCGGAGAGCGCGGCCGAAGTAAGCGCATAAATCGATCGACAAAGGGGCAGCCCCGCATGACACATTCCAAGGCCGTGGCCCGTGCGGGCTGCGGCCTTTTTGTATCTGGGGGACAAAGTGGCTACACTACAATCCGTTTGAGCAATAGATATATAGGTAGTACCGTGGGGGCGGATGTAGATGGTCGAGTGGATTGTTAAGCGTGCGCAGGGCGACCGTGCGCGCGTGGGCACGCTGACGGGCGTGGTGTGTATTCTCGCCAATGTTGCGCTTTGTGCTGCGAAGGGTGCAATTGGCGTGCTGTCGGGATCGGTTTCGATCGTGGCGGATGCCATGAACAACCTGTCCGATGCCAGCTCGAATATCGTGAGCGTGCTGGGCTTTAAGCTGGCGAGCAAGCCGGCCGACCCCGAGCATCCTTACGGTCACGGTCGCTACGAGTATCTCTCGGGTCTGGTCGTGGCGGCGCTCGTGCTGCTGATTGGCATCGAACTGGTGAAGTCCTCGGTTGAGCGTATCGTCAACCCGGAGCCTGTCGAGTTCTCGCTTGCCCTGGTGGCAGTTCTGGCGCTTTCGATGGTTGTAAAGCTCTGGATGGCGGCCCTCAACCAAAAGCTCGGTGACCGTATTGAGTCCGAGACGCTGCATGCGACCGCGCAGGATTCCAAGAACGATGTCCTTGCCACAGGCGCCGTGTTAGCGTGCGCAATTGTTTCGCAGGTGACGCACATCAATCTTGACGCATGGGTCGGCCTTGCCGTTGGCGCCTATATTGGCTGGAGCGGTTTTGAACTCATCCAGGATACGGTGAGTCCACTTTTGGGCCAGGCACCCGATCCCAAGTTGGTCAAACACATTCGAGACAAGATCATGAGCTATCCCGGCGTTTTGGGCGTCCACGACCTTATGGTTCACGATTATGGTCCGGGCAGGAAGTTTGCAAGTGCGCACGCCGAGATGGCGGCCGAGGCCAGCCCGCTGGAAAGTCACGACACGCTCGATAACATCGAGCAGTCGTTTAGGGTCGAAGACGGCATGATCGTCACGCTTCACTACGATCCCATCGTGACCGATGACCCCAAGGTGGCGAGCATGCGCTTGCGCATTCACGCCATGGCTCAGGAGATCGATAACCGCCTCTCGATTCATGACCTACGCTGTGTGCCGGGTCCTACACACACCAACGTGATTTTTGACTGCGTGCGCCCCTCGGATCTGCAAATGAGTGCCGAAGACGTAAAGCACGCGCTGGCACAACGGGTCGAATCGGAATATCCCAAGTCGATTGCCAAGATTACGATCGACGAAGACTACGTAGGGCATACCCACGAGTAAGGCTGTGCCGGCAAAGCAGGTTATGCAGAAGGGGAGAGCATGAAGAAACTGTATCTACTCCGCCACGGTCAGACGGAGTTCAACGTCAAAAAGCTGGTCCAGGGCCGCTGCGACTCGCCGCTGACCGATCTGGGCCGCAAACAAGCGGGAATGGCTGCCGCATGGCTCAAGAGCCACGACGTTGTCCCCGACAAAGTGGTCACTTCGCCCTTAGGCCGAGCCATGGACACAGCTCAGCTCGTCGCAACCGAACTCCTTGGCCCGGACGCAGCAGTCGAGCCCTGCGAAGGCATCATCGAGCGCTGCTACGGAACCTTCGAGGAAGGCCCTCACGACGCATTACCTACCGACGTCTGGGATCCGGGCGAGGACTTGGTCCCCTTTGGAGGAGAGGGAAGCAAAACGTTGCAAGAACGCATGGTAGCTGCTCTCACCAATCTCATAAGCGCCGAGGACATCGAAACCCTACTAGCAGTAAGCCACGGCAGCGCCAGCCGCCAATTCATCAAGGTCGCAGCCCCAGAGGGCTTCGAGCTCCCAGCAAAACTCCCCAACTGCGCCATCATGATTTTCGATTTCGATGAGGCAAAGCCACAAGCAGAAGGCGAGCCCCATCAATGCAAGTTCACCCTCCAGCAAATAGTGGACCCCCAACAAAGTCATTAGCCTGAGCGAGCAAGGTTTAGCAGGCATCAACGTGGCGTTCCCAGTGTGCGGCGGAGGGGGCGGGCCTGAGACATATTAAGGTTGTCGCGAGTTCCGCACGAACAGGAGAGCACTTAATGTGCTCTCCGTCGTGAGCAGGACTGTAGAGCAGCAACCTTAATATGTCTCAGGCCCGCCCCCTCCGCCGCACACTGGGAACGTGCCACGCACTTTACCTGCGTAAACAATGTGAGTGAAATATGAATCTCGATGGATACGCCCGCAGCCGTGTATACTAAACAG
>USOG01000102.1 GCA_900556365.1 uncultured Collinsella sp. | reverse complement strand
GAAGACCTTGAACAGGTCGGCGAGGTCGTAGAGAAGCTCCTCGTCGGGAAGGTCCTCGGGCGAGCAGGTGGTGGGGACCGCGGGTTCGGTGGCCTCGATGTCGGGTTTCGTTTCATCAACGCGGATGCTCATTGCAATATCCTTTCATATGAACATGCGCTCATACAACTTACTTCCGATTATATGAGCGCATGTTCATATGTCAATGACGTTTAGGTAATTCGTCGCACAAAATGATGGGGAATAGTGGACGAGATCCCGGACTGAGCGGTTTTGATAGCCGATGCCGAGGTGGGTACCCCCGCGCCGTGCAAAAATTGGAGTATTCTGCAACTATAGGGGGTCTGTTTATCTATTTCAGGCCAAATAAAGCCGCTCAAGAGTTATCCAAGGGCGGTAACCAGACAAGATCTTCCTCAAGTGTTGCCTAACGTTCCCGTTCAATAGCGTCTTTGTTTCTCATTTGGATTAACTTGTGAGTGCTGGAAGGCCGACCCTGCTGAATACTCGCAATTTTGCACATCGCTAGGGTACCCACCTTGTTAGCCGGCCTAGTTTCCGGCACCGAAGACCTTGCCCTCGGGCGTGAGACTGCTTGTCTGGGCAAATGATGGGTTGTCGGATTCGACAGTCTGCATGTCATCGATTGCCGGAACTTCATTAATTGTCGGGTCATCCAGCGTGATGCCTTCGAGCGTTGCTTTTTCGAGGTCGATTCGTTGACGCTCTTCGGAATCCTGGCGAAGCTGCTTCTGAATTCGCTTTTTCTCTTCTATAAACCTTCTGAGCACAAACTGTCTCAGGTCCTCTTGCATGATTTGAAAGTCTTTTGGCAGACGCGAGGGGCGTACGCCCTCTTTCCGCTGGATTGCTTCCATGACCCTAACGAAAGAGCTGGCATGCATAAAGGAATAACGGCTGACGGTGATGATTCCGTATCCCATGGACGCAAGCGCATTCTTTCGTTCCTCATCGATTGCGCGGTCTTCTTCCGCGTCATGATAAAAACCGTTGTATTCAATGTCTGTGCGAGATTTCTTTAGATACGCATCCATAAAGAACTTTTTGCGTCTCGTGAGATTCTTTGCGGCGGCGGTGACCTGCACCTCGTAATCGGTCTCAATTCCCTTAATACCAAGCCCTCCTTCGCTTTTGGGCAGCGTTAGCATCATCACAAATGCCGTTTCCATGGGAGACCGGCATCCGTCGCGTACACATTGGATCGCCTTTCGGGCAAGGGCCAAACCGTCGCATCTGGTAATGGAATTAAAGAACTGCTTTAACCTCTCGGTCGAGGTGAGCGCGAAACGCTCGTTATAAGAGGTGGAAGAGCCGGTTCCAAGGGAGTAAGCGCTGCACAATTCAAAGTAGTACTCCACCAGTTCGCGAAAAGGGAGATAGGTGGCGGCCTGAAGTGCGCAAAGCTCAACGCCAACAATGAAGATGCCATCTTCAAGCTCTATAAAGCGTGAGTTCGAGAATCGTTTTGACGAAACGTGGCATTGACAGTTCATTGCATAGCGCGCATTCCTGCGATCAAACACCATCACCTCGAGGGAATCATTTGCGCCGAGGGAAACATCATGTTTGGTGAGCCATTCTGCGGCTGCGTCAAGGAGCGTTCCGGTGGGACATGATCCGTAAATCGCGGCAGGGTTACAGGACTCGATGCCTTTCGTAGACACCGAATGCGCGGCCTGGTAGACCGCTTTTGCAGTGGTATGTGACAATACGATACTCATGGTATATATCGTGTCAGCTAATGCCGTGTTGATGGCGCTGAGTGAAAAAGTCGTTTTAGAGGTCTAACCAAATGCTGTCCAAAAGCTTGACGCAATTATGGGTTGGTATGCCATAAATAAACGTTTTCGCAGCTCGGCTATAGCATAGAAATACTCAATTGCTGCACATTTGATATCGATGCATCACCATCCGACAACGAATTACGTGTCGGGAATTGGCCGAAATCGTTCAAAATGAGGGTTCAGAATTTGTGATGGCAGATCTATCTGTGGAACGTAGGGCGGCCCCGCTGCGGGGTTTCCCGCTGCGGGGCCGCTCGTGAGCGGGGCCATGCTTGTCGCAGGCGTTTCTACTTGGCAAACAGGTTCTTGAGGTTGAACTCGGCCTGCACCGTGCGGAGCATGAGGTCGGTGTCGTCGAGGCCCAGGTGCTGCTCGTTGGCGTCGGCGGCGAGGGTGCCACGGCGGCGCGCCCAGTTCTCGAGCGCGGCGGGCGCGGACTCGCGGGGGAGCGAGCGCACGTCGGCGTCCAAGCTGCGGCAGATCTGGCGCGAGTCGATGACGATAATCTTACCCGCGCGGCGTGCCTCGGCGTAGCCGTCCAGGTGGATCTTGAACCAGCTGTCCTCAAAGGCGGCGTTGTGTGCCATGTATGGGTACTTCTTCATAAGCTTGAGCAGCTGCTTTTGCAGCTCTTTGTTCTCGCGGAAGGGCGTTTTGCCGTCGATGTCGTCCCAGGTGATGTGGTGGATATTCGACAGCGGCACATCCTCGCCGCGGTAGATATCGGGCAGGCCGCAGTAGTGTGCCTCGGCGTCATGCGGCACGGCGTCGCTGGTGAGATCCATGATCTCCCAGCCGACGTTGATGATGTAGCCGCGCTCGGGTGCACGGCCGGTGGTCTCGATGTCGATGCCGAGCACCGTGCCCTGGATAGGCTTGCGGGCGTACGCCACGCCGAGCGCGTCGCGGTCGCCGCGGATCTCGCGCATGACGGACGCGGCGGTGCGCTTTTGCATCTTGCCGATGGCGGCGCAGGTGTCGGCATCGGACAGGCCGCGCGAAAGCGTCGCGGGCGTCACGTTGCGCAGGCGTGCCTCGCCAATCTGGTCGCAAAGGTCGCGGTTGCGGTCGGCCAGGTCGCGCACGGTGGCAAAGTCGAAGCCGGGGTCGCCCTCAGCGGTAAAGTACTCGGTTTCGAGCACCTTAAGGGCCTCTTCGCCCTTCTGGCGCTCGGACTCCATGGCGCCATGATCGCCATAGATAAACATGGGGATAAACGGCTGGCGCTCGTATTCGAGTGCTTGCAAAACGTTCATAGACTGCTCCTTGGACGGGCCGCGTCGCGCGGCTCGGTGGCATTGAGTTATGGCGAGATGATAGTTTACCATGGGCAACTATTGGCACCACGCCTAGGTCAACTACAATACCCTAGTTGACCGCTAGGACTTTTACAATGCTGCCGAAAGACACGAAAGGTTCCATCCTTCATGGATTTGCTGATTGATATTTTGCACGACGCTGGCAAGGACACGCTGTCGCTGGTGCCGTTTTTGTTGGTGACGTATCTGGCCCTCGAGACCCTGGAGCACGTTGCGGGCGACAGCGTTAACGGCGCCATCAAGCGTGCCGGTGCCGCGGGCCCCGTGGTTGGCTCGTTGCTGGGCATGGTGCCGCAGTGCGGCTTTTCGGCAATGGCGGCAACGCTGTACGCCGGTCGTGTCGTGACCTTGGGCACGTTGGTGGCGGTGTTCCTTTCGACCTCCGATGAGATGCTGCCGCTGTTGCTCGCCGAGCAGGTGCCCGTGCAGACCATGGCGATGCTTTTGGCTTCGAAGGCACTGATCGCGCTGGTCACGGGCTTTATCGTGGATGCCGCCATTCGCGGCCTGCGTCGTAACGCTCGCGCGCATGCGGCGATTCGCCGTACCGTGCTGGGAACCGCGGCTAACCCGGCCCACGTGAACTGCGCGCACGACGACCACACTGGCGGTGACATCATCGACGAAGTGGCCGAGGCCGGCGTAAGTGCCGATCACATCCACGAGCTGTGCGAGCGCGACCATTGCGGTTGCGATGAAGACGAGGACGAGCATGAACACGGACATGGCCACGATCACGGTCATGAGGGCGAGCATGAACACCATGATGGTCACGGTCACTCCCACTCTCACGAAGGGACGCCTGTCCTGTCGATCATCCGCAGCGCGATCTCGCACACCGTGCAGGTCTCGGTATTCATTTTTCTGGTGACGCTGATCCTGGTTGCCGTGCTCGAGACGTTCGGCGAATCGGCGATTGAGCAGTTCTTGCGCGGTAACGAGACGCTTGCGGTCCTGGGCTCGGCACTCGTCGGCCTGATCCCCAACTGCTCGGCTAGCGTGGTCATCACGCAGCTGTACCTGGAGGGCGCGCTACAGCTGGCGCCGATGCTCGCCGGCACGCTTATCTCCGCTGGCGTGGGCTACCTGGTGCTGTTCCGCACCAACCGCAGCGCCCGCGAAAACGCTGTGTTTCTGATCATGATGTATGTCATCGGCGCGGGCTGGGGCCTCATCCTATCCGCCTTCGGCCTCTAAGTGGGCCTAACAAAACGGGCTTCAAAATAGCCATGCTCGGCGCCTGCACAATGCGGCGACGCATGGCATTTTGAAGCCCGTTTTTTTGTTGAGCCATGGATTTTGAGCGCTCACATCGCCCAAAGCAAAAAGCAGATTTCCGGACATGTCCCAAAAATCTACCTTGGTTAGCGGAGCAGCTCGGTGAGGTTGCGTTTAAAGCGAGCGCGGTCTTCGCTGGTGAAGGCTGCCGGTCCGCGAGTGCGTCCGCCGGCGCGGCGCACCTTCTTTTCCTCGTGGCGAAGAAATAGCTGCATGTCGATGGTCGCTTTGTCGTAGACGCGCCCGCGCACACCGATGGCGGCGGCATCGCGCCCGAGCACCATGCTCGCCAAGCCAATGTCCTGCGTCACGACTACGTCGCCCGCCTGCAGGCGTTCGACAATGGCAAAGTCGGCGCTGTCGGCGCCCACGCTCACATCGAGCGTCGTGACCCAAAAGCCGCGTCGCGCGTGCTCGGCATCGCGCGGGTCGTCGCGGCGAATGTGCCGTTCCAGGTTTTGCGTGCTGTTGCCGGCGATAACAACGGCGACGCCCGCCCGCCGCGCGCAGTCAATCGACTCGCGCGTGACCGGGCAGGCGTCGGCATCAATAAAGAGCGTTCGCGGCATCTAGTGCACCAGTTTGCCAAATTGAATAGCGCGAACAATCAGCGTTACGCCAAACACCAGCAGCGCGGCGCCGCTAAAGATGACGAGCATCTTGGCCGACCACAGCGGATAGATAAACACGAACATGCCGGCGATGATGGAGAGTGCGCCGCTCAGGATGGCGAGGGCGCGGTTGGACGAAAGCTCGGACTCCAGAATGGACATGACACCTTCGACAATCCAGCCAAAGCCGGCCACGATAACCACCATCGTGGTGAGCGTCGCGGTCGAGAAGGCCTGGTTGCGCAGGATTATGACGCCGCCCAAGATAATGAGTAGGTTGGAGATGATGCTCGTCACGCGCCAGCCGGTGGGCAGCAGCGGCTCAAAAATGGCAGTGAACAGCCTGATGGCAGCGGTGATTACAAAGTAAAAACCCAGGACGGTCGTCAAAAAGACGAGGGACTTGGCGGGTGCAAAAAGCAGCGCGATACCAGCAATGAA
>USOG01000101.1 GCA_900556365.1 uncultured Collinsella sp. | reverse complement strand
AAAACTCGGCGCGTGCACAAGCAGTATGTGGACGTCGTGGCTCGCATCCTCGCGGGCGGACAGGTCGTGCCGGTCACTGTCTGTTGGGTCGACGGTCGTTGCTTTACGATTGACGAGATTGTCTCGACCACTGGGTTTGGCCTGACGGTCCACGGCATTCGTACGGTAACCTATAAGGTGCGTTTTGGCGGGCACGCGACCGAGTTGTATCTGGAGGACCAGGCGTGCGGACGGTCGGACGGCTCGCAGGCCCACGTGATGCGTTGGTGGGTCTGGGCGTTTGATCGTACGCTTGAGGGCGAGCGCCGTAGGTAAGGACGCACGGCGTTCGGGTACAATGACAGGAATCTTGTCACCTACGGCGCTGTCGCGGCGCTTTTGAAAGGACGAAACTATGAACGATATCCAGGGCTATCAGAACGGCCCCATCGAGAGCGGCGCAAGCCGCGCCAAGGAGATGTCGCCGCGCGCGTACAACCTTGTCATGTCTGCCCTGATCTTCTTGGGCTTTTGCGCCATGGGCGCCGGCGCCTACTTTACGAGCACCATGTCGTTTGCGCGCATGATGATGAGCGGCGCCGCCTTGCCGCTGGTCTTTGGCTCGTTTATTTTGACCATCGTCGGCATGGTCATGATGTCGGCCGCCGCCAGCAAGCAGTCCGTGGGCCTGTCCCTTGTGGGCTACGTAATCTTTGCGAGTACCTTTGGCCTGACCGCGTCGTTTGGCCTTGCCAACTACGACCTGCCCACCATCAACACTGCCTTTATCGCCACGGCCGCCATCACCTTTGTCTTTGGCGCCTTGGGCGTGACGTTCCCCAAGTTTTTCCAGCGCGTGTATGGCATCGGTTTTGGCATTCTGCTCGCCACTATTCTGGTTGAGATCGTGCTGATGTTCATGGGCGTCTCGCAGACCATCACCGATCTGATCGTGATCGTGGTGTTCGCCGGCTTTATTGGCTACGACACCTATGTTGCCACGACGGTGCCGCCTACGCTGCCCAACGCCGTGCTCATGGCGTCCAATCTGTTCGTGGACATTATCAACGTGTTCCTGCGCATCCTGAACATCCTTGGCCGTCGCGACTAGTGGCGAATTGCGGCGGTGCTTGCCGTGCGTGCAAATCGATGCGAAAGGCGGTCCTTCGGGGCCGTCTTTTTTGTACGCGGCGGGGTATCATGGATGGGAAAAGCCGATGGCGGCAGAGACCGAGAAAGGTGACCACTTATGGCAGACGTCGACAACAGGAACCGTAACCGCAGGTCCAACCGAGCGGGTCAGCCCAATCCCAAGCGCGAGGCCCGTGCCAAGGCCGCCGAGCGTCACGTGGCGGCTGTGTCCGAGGCCTGCGCCAAGGACATCGAGCGTTCGCTTGCCGGCGTGCGCGAGTTCGATGGTATGCCTGCCGGTTTTGTCGCGGCGATGAAGGCCAAGGTTCAGAGTGCTGTGGCCACCGAAGAACAGGTTGCCGAGGACGTCGAGGGCGCGGAGGCTGCCGAGGTCGAGGCAGCGCTCGAGCCCGTCGAGGAGCCTGCCGAGGAAATCGCCGAAGCCGAGTCCGAGCCCGCCGAGGAGCCCGCTCCGGTCCTGCCCGAGGTCACCGTGCTCGACGCCTCTGCCACGCAGGCCATTCTGGATAACGGCCGAGGCTACGCGCAATTCTGCGACATGGCCGTGCTCGCCTTTGCCTCGTTCACCAACCCGGGCGGCGGCTACATCCAGGGCTATCTGGGTCAGGAGGCCACGCTCTGTGCCGATTCGTACCTGTACAACGTGCTCGATAAGCAGCGTAAGTGGTACGGCGAGAATCGTCGCCGCAACATCAACTGCGAGCTTTACCGCAACCGTGCGCTGGTGGTGCCCGCGGTGCGCTTCGACCGCAACCACGTGCATGCGTATGCCGACGTGATCGTGGCCGCCGCGCCCAACGCCAAGCGCGCTCGCCAGGAGTATCGCGTGGGTGACGATGCCCTGCTGGACGCCCTGCGCGACCGCATTCGCTTTGTGCTTGCCATCTGCGACGAGCTGGGTCGCGAGAAGCTCGTGCTGGGCGCTTGGGGCTGCGACAACAACGGCTTTGACGCCGAGGCCGTGGCCGAGCTCTTCCGCAAGGAGCTCGCATCGGGCGACTTTAAGGTCAAGCAGGTCTTTTTTGCCGTGCCCTCTACGCGCTGGGACGAAGATTTTGCCAAGTTCGAGCACGTGCTGGCAAACTTCCCCGAGCGCAACGAGGAGTCCTATGCCCAGGTTGCCGCTCGCGCTGCGGCTGCCCGCGCCGCCGAGCAGGCCCAGGCTGCCGCCGAGGACGATGAAGACGATGACGATTGGCGCAAGTACCTGTAATCGGTATGTGCTGACAGATAGGTCGATCCGGCGGGAGAGACTGCTCCCGCCGACTTTTTCTTTTTACTAGAGGAAGGGCTTACGATGAAAAACGTTCTGTGCTTTGGCGACAGCAATACCTACGGCTATGATCCGGCGGGCATGCGCGACGGCACCGCGGTACGCTATGCGCACGATGTGCGCTGGTGCGGCGTGGCCCAGCGCGACCTGGGCGAGGGCTGGCACGTGATTGAGGAAGGCCTCAACGGCCGCACGACGGTACGCGACGACATGTGCCATCTGGACACTAATCTCAACGGCATCCGCGCGTTGCCGATGCTGCTCGAGGCTCATAAGCCGCTGGATGCGATCGTGATTATGCTGGGCACCAACGACTGCAAGACGGTCTTTAGCGTGGGGGCTGCCGATATCGCTGACGGTGCCATGGCGCTGATTCGCACCGTCCGCTCGTTTCCCTGGACCGAAGCCGCGCCCTGCCCGCGTATTCTGCTGATGGCGCCTATCAAGATTAAACCGCAGATCGCCGATGTGTACATGACCGACTTTGACGAGCGCTCCGTCGAGGCCTCGGAGCATTTTGCCGAATACTATGCGTATGCTGCTAAACAGTTTGGCTGCGACTTTTTGAATGCCGCTGATTTTGCCGAGCCGGGCGATATCGATTATCTGCACATGATGCCCGAAAGCCACGAGAGCCTGGGCCACGCCGTGGCAGCCAAGCTCCAAGAGATGCTTGGTGAGTAGCGCGACCCCAAGCCACCACAGAAGTTCCCCTTGTGGTGGCTTGCTTCGTTGCTTTGTCTTGATCTGTAACAGCTGTAAGGCCGAAAACGGGCTAGATGTTACAGATTGAGATTATTTAGGTCGATATCGGTCGTTTGTCTCGATCTGTAACATCTAGGGTCGATTTCGCCGAGTTACTGTTACGGATCGAGATTTTCTTCTCAGCGGAATTTGAATGTCTCAATCTGTAACAGGTGGGCCGAAAAATGGACTCTAACTGTTACAGATCGAGATGTTTGTGGGAACCGCCACAAAGGTGCCTGTCCCCTTTGTGGCGGTTTGGGATGGGGCTTAGTACTGCCACATGTGGTTGACGGGGCCGGAGCCTTTGCCCATGTCAAAGCCGGCGGCCAGAGCACCCGTTAGGTAGGCCTTGCCGGCGTTGACGGCATCGGCAAGATCCATGCCCTGGGCCAGCGCGCAGGCGATGGCGGACGAAAGCGTACAGCCAGTACCGTGCGTGTTGCCGGTCTCGATGCGCTTGTGGCGGAACCACGTGGTGAGCGGATCGCCCAGATGGTTGCCCTCGTCATCGAGCGGCGCGGGCTCTGCTAGCACATCGTTGGCCTCGTTGACAAAATGCCCGCCCTTAACGAGAGACGCGCAGCCAAAGCGACGGGTGAGAAGCATGGCGGCATTTTGCTGCGTGCGCTCGGAATCGACCTCATAATCGAGCAGCGCCATGGCCTCGGGAATGTTGGGCGTGATAACGGTCGCCAGCGGGAACAGGCGGCGGGTGAGTGCCTCAGCGGCATCCTCGGCAATGAGGCGAGCACCCGAGGTGGCGACCATGACGGGGTCGACGACGATATTTTGTGCGTTCCAGGCGCTCAAGCGGTCGGCGATAACCTCGATAATCTCGGCAGAGGAAACCATGCCGATCTTGACGGCGCTGGGTCGAATATCGTCAAAAACGGCATCGATCTGCGCCGCGACAATATCCGGGGAGATGTTCTGCACAGCGGTGACGCCCAGGGTGTTCTGTGCGGTGATGGCTGTGATGGCCGTCTCGGCATACAGGCGGTGCGCCGTGATGGTCTTGATGTCGGCCTGAATGCCGGCGCCACCGCTGGAATCGGATCCTGCGATGGATAGAACGGCGGGTACCTTACTGCGATCCATGTTCGCTCCCTTGTTCGGTCGGATTCAAATGGGTCTTTAAGTCTGCATTATAAAGTTGCCCGGGCCGGCTGTATTCCGAACCCGGGCGGGCGATGCAATCTTTACGCAAATGTAAGCAAATGTTCACGCGTCAACAATTGTCGAACACCTTGTTACCGATTGTGGCTTCGGTGACGCGTTAGTCCTCAATACCGAGGTCGATCGTCGTGCCTTCGAACACCTTGTTGACGGTGCGGACGGCGCACATCTTGCCACACATGGTGCAAGTGCCCTCGGTGGCGGCGGGGGATTCCTCGTAGCGCTTCTTGCCGGTGACCGGGTCGAGCGCGCACTTCCACATGGCGTCCCAGTCGAGCTTACGGCGTGCCTGGCCCATCTTGTCATCCATGTCGCGGGCGTGCGGCACCTTCTTGGCGATGTCGGCGGCGTGCGCGGCGATCTTGGTGGCCATGAGGCCATCGAGCACGTCCTGGGCGTTGGGCAGGCACAGGTGCTCGGCCGGCGTCACATAGCACAGGAAGTCGGCACCGGAGCTGGCGGAGATGGCGCCGCCGATGGCAGCGGTGATGTGGTCGTAGCCCACGCCGATATCGGTCACCAGCGGCCCGAGCACATAGAACGGGGCGTTGTGGCACAGGCGCTTCTGCAGTTTCATGTTGGCGGCGATCTCGTCGAGCGCCATGTGACCCGGGCCTTCGACCATAACCTGGACGCCGGCGGCCCAAGCGCGCTTGCACAGCTTGCCCAGCTCGATCATCTCGGCGGTCTCGGTTGCGTCGTTGGAGTCGTAGAGGCAGCCCGGGCGGCAGGAGTCGCCGAGCGAGATCGTCACGTCGTATTCGTGACAGATCTCGAGCACCTCGTCGTAGAACTCGTAGAAGGGGTTCTCGTTACCGGTGACTTCCATCCAGCCAAACAGCAGCGAGCCGCCGCGACTGACGATGTTCATGAGGCGGCCGGTCTCCTTAAAGGTTTTGATGACCGACTTGTTGATGCCGCAGTGGATGGTCATAAAGTCCACGCCGTCCTCGGCATGAGCGCGCACGACCTCGAGCAGATCGTCCTTGGTGAGCTTGACCAGCGGCTTTTCCATGTAGCCGATGGCGTCATACATGGGGACGGTGCCCACCATAAGCGGCGTCTCGTCGATGAGCTGCTGGCGGAACTGGCGCGTCTTGCCCGAGTTGGAGAGGTCCATGATGGCGTCGGC
>USOG01000100.1 GCA_900556365.1 uncultured Collinsella sp. | reverse complement strand
GACCATGCGGGCGGTGTTGGCTGCATCCTGACGGTTCAGGCCTATGGGGACCGTGTTGTGCTCGAGGTGCTTGATCGTGGCGTAGGCTATTCTATCGATGGGGCGAGCGAGCCGGTGGCATCCGAGGAACGCGGACGCGGTATCAAGCTTATGCGTATGCTCGTCGATAATGTGGAAGTTGCCCGTCGTACAGATGGCGCCGGCACACGTGTTCGGATGGTGAAGCTGTTTAGCTCGGCATTGGAATCGTGCGCTTAGGGTCTTGGCTTGGCATTATTTACCTGTATGAACTTGCTTCGAGCAACTTTTTTGAAAAAAGTACTTGCGTCTTTAGGACAACTCGCGTAAATTAATAACCCGCAAGCGGACATGGCTCAGTTGGTAGAGCACAACCTTGCCAAGGTTGGGGTCGCGGGTTCGAGCCCCGTTGTCCGCTCCATTGCATTTCCGGACCGTCTCAAGCGGTCCTTTTTCGGCGAAGTGGCCAAGTGGTAAGGCAGAGGCCTGCAAAGCCTTTACCCCCGGTTCGAATCCGGGCTTCGCCTCCAGGCAACATCCGGGCGCTCCGGCGCCCGTTTTGTTTTACATATGCGGACATGGCTCAGTTGGTAGAGCACAACCTTGCCAAGGTTGGGGTCGCGGGTTCGAGCCCCGTTGTCCGCTCCAAACGCAACAGCCCGACTACTACGGTAGCCGGGCTTTTTTTGTACCTATCTCCTAGGCTCGAACCCGAGAGGGGGCGAGCGTTTTGGGTCGTGGCTGTGGCGTTGTTTGCCGCGAATGTCCGCTTTGGGCGTATCATCGTGGGCATCTCGCATAACCTCGTTGCAAGGGAGATACGCCCCATGGCTACAGAAAAGTCTTCTTCGCGCTCATGGATGTCCGATGCCGCGATCTATCAGATCTACCCGCGCTCGTTTAAGGATTCGACTGGTTCGGGTCTGGGCGATATCGCGGGCATTACCCAGCAGATGGACTATCTTGAGCGGCTGGGTATCGAGGCCATCTGGCTGAGCCCGTTTTACCCTTCGCCTCTTGTCGATGGCGGCTATGATGTGGCGGACTACTGCGATGTCGACCCACGTCTCGGCTCGCTTGACGACTTCGATGACATGATAGCTGCGGCTCACGCGCGCGGCATCAAGGTCATCGTCGACATCGTGCCCAACCATTCATCCAGCCAGCACCCCTGGTTCAAAGCCGCTCTTGCCGCCGGCCCCGGATCGCCCGAACGCGCCCGTTATATCTTCCGCGATGGTCGCGGCGAGCATGGCGAGCTGCCTCCCACCAATTGGAATGCCAACTTTGGCGGCCCCGCATGGACGCGTGTTGCGGACGGTCAGTGGTATCTGCACATGTTTACGCCCGAGCAGCCGGACTTTGACTGGTCATGCCCTGAGGTTCACGCGCTCTTTTGCGACGTCCTGGCGTTTTGGAGCGATCGAGGCGTCGACGGCTTTCGCATTGATGTGGCGCAGGGTCTCGCCAAGGATCTCGACCGCGATGACCTCGACCGGTGGCATCTCGCCGAGGGCGATGACATGGTTGACGACGGCACCCATCCGCTGTGGGACCGCAATGAGGTCCACGAGATCTATCGCGAGTGGCGCCGCGTGTTCGACCGCTATAATCCGCCGCGCAGTGCCGTTGCCGAGGCGTGGGTGCTGCCCGAGCGCCAGTATCTCTACGCGCGTCCCAGCGAGCTTGGCCAGACATTCAACTTTGAGTTTGCCAAGGCCACTTGGACCTATGATGACATGCACACTGCAATCGAGAAGGGCTTGAAGGCAGCCGTCGAATCCGATTCCGCCTCGACCTGGGTACTCTCCAACCACGACGTGCCGCGCGTGGCGACACGCTATGCCCTGCCGCAAATCAAGGCGACGCGCTACCACCAGATTGCGCTCGACTGGCTCTTGCGCGACGGGTCGTCTTATGACGAGGACCGTGAACTCGGCGAGCGCCGCGCGCGGGCGGCCCTTTTGCTTGAGCTGGCGCTTCCGGGCTCGGCATACGTGTATCAGGGTGAGGAGCTCGGCCTTTTTGAGGTGGCTGATATCCCGTGGGCTGCACTCGAAGACCCTACTGCGACCAATACGCACGGACCGAAGCGTGAGAAGGGACGCGACGGCTGTCGTGTGCCCCTGCCGTGGGTGGCGGCGGACGATCCCGCGCATGGCGGATCGTTTGGGTTTTCGCCGGCAGACGCCGATGCGGCGCCCCATCTGCCGCAGCCTGCATGGTTTTCCGATTATGCTGCCGATAGGGAAGAAGTGGACCCGACATCGATGCTTGCGCTCTATCGTGACGCCCTCTGGCTGCGGCGCAAGCTGCGCGGGTGCGCCAACGATCTTGCGTGGCTCGATCTTGACGGGCGCACCGGTCTTGCGGATGGTGCCGAGGGCGCTGAGGGCGGCGTCATCGCCTATCGCCGCGATAACGGCTGGGCGTGTGTGACGAACTTCGGTGCAGCACCCGTGGAGCTGCCGGCGGGCAGGGTCCTGCTCACCTCATCACCGCTTGCAGACGGCAGGCTCGCGCAGGACAGCTCTGCCTGGATCATGCTCGGTGAGATGTAGGGGTCTCTTGCGGCGAGATTGCGTTTGCCCGCGCCTTCCGTGGTGGCTGATGTCTTCGCGAGGTTCGCGAGGGCGTTGCAAAACTTTTTAAAAAAAGTTCTTGCATAGGATGCGGGCATCACGTAAGATTAATCCTCGTAAGCGGACATGGCTCAGTTGGTAGAGCACAACCTTGCCAAGGTTGGGGTCGCGGGTTCGAGCCCCGTTGTCCGCTCCATTTGGGCGTTTAGCTCAGGGGGAGAGCGCTTCCCTGACACGGAAGAGGTCAGAAGTTCAAATCTTCTAACGCCCACCAAATGTTCGCAGCTCAGAGGCTATGTCTCTGGGCTGTTTTGTTTTGCTACCAAGCACGCCGTCAAATATGCCACCAAATATTGATCCAAGGTCCCCGTAGAGGTGCCGGCAGATTGCATACGTCCTGGCCGACCGTGACCGCAACATGTTGGTCAAGCATAATCTTTTGGATTCTTTTGGCGTGAGCGGCTTGGTTTTGGTAGGATTTGTCAGCGGCTTGACTAAGGGGGTTTTATAACTGCCATGCAGGTAGCCGTGTTGGTAACGTTTTACCGACTTCCCAAGAACCCCTCATTTTTAATGCGTCTGCAAAATGACTAATTGCTTTGACCTGCTGAAACACTATATGTTGTGTTTGACCTAAAAAAAGAATACAGGATATAGATGCCTCTTTGTCGTATGATAGATGGCGGACAGAGAACGAGAACCTTATTCGCCCCATTTGGACACGTCTTTGAGCCGCTTGATCGGCCGCGAGGATTGTCCGCATGAGGGCCTATGGTTTTCGAAAACACAGATTGCGCGACGGCGCCGCAAGACAGGGGCAAGCCCTGCCGGGCATCGTTTGGCTCTGAAGCGCAATACGATTTCGACGCGAAAGAGGCAAGAGGATGAAGATCATCAAGCGCAGCGGCACCGAGGTTGTCTTTGACATCGATAAGATTGTCAATGCCATCCGCGCCGCAAACTTGGAGGTCGAGGAGAGCTCTCGTCTTACCGACCGCCAGGTGGTTTATGCGGCACAAAACGTCGCCGAGGCATGCGAGAACGCGGGTCACACCGTGTCGGTCGAGGAGATCCAGGATCTGGTCGAGGACGAGATCATGCGTCTCGACTGCTACGAGGTCGCTCGCCATTACATCATCTATCGCTATGTTCAGAGCCTGAAGCGCCAGAAGAACACGACCGACGACAAGATTCTGTCGCTGATTGAGTGCAACAACGAAGAGGTCAAGCAGGAGAACTCCAACAAGAACCCGACCGTCAATTCCGTTCAGCGTGACTACATGGCCGGCGAGATCTCCAAGGACCTGACTCAGCGTGTGCTGCTGCCCCAGGAGATTGTGGATGCTCACAATGAGGGTCTGATTCACTTCCATGATTCGGACTACTTTGCCCAGCACATGCATAACTGCGACCTGGTGAACCTGGAGGATATGCTCCAGAACGGTACTGTTATCTCGGGTACGCTGATTGAGAAGCCGCACAGCTTCTCGACCGCCTGCAACATCGCGACGCAGATCATCGCCCAGGTTGCTTCCTCCCAGTACGGCGGCCAGTCTATTTCGCTGACCCATCTCGCCCCGTTCGTTGAGGTGAGTCGTCAAAAGATTCGCGGCGAGGTCGCTCGCGAGCTCGAGGAGCTCGGCGTTTCCGCATCTCCCGAAAAGGTCCGCGAGGTTGTTGAGGACCGCCTGCGTGACGAGATCCGTCGCGGCGTCCAGACGATTCAGTATCAGGTCGTGACCCTTATGACCACTAACGGCCAGGCGCCGTTCGTGACGGTCTTTATGTATCTCAATGAGGCCCGTACGCCCCAGGAGAAGCATGACCTTGCCATGATCGTGGAGGAGACGCTTCGCCAGCGCTACGAGGGCGTTAAGAACGAGGCCGGCGTATGGATCACCCCGGCATTCCCCAAGCTTATCTATGTACTCGAGGACGATAACGTTCACGAGGATTCCCCGTACTTCTACCTGACCCAGCTGGCTGCCAAGTGCACTGCCAAGCGTATGGTGCCCGATTACATCTCCGAGAAAAAGATGCGCGAGCTCAAGCTGTCGAAGGGCGAGACCGCGGGTAACGGCGACTGCTATACCTGCATGGGCTGCCGCAGCTTCTTGACGCCCGACCGCTCGGGCAACGGCTTTAACAACGTTGCCAACGCGCTGAACTACGACCCGAACAAGCCCAAGTACTATGGTCGCTTTAACCAGGGCGTCGTGACCATCAACCTGCCCGATGTCGCGCTGAGCTCGCACCAGGATATGGACAAGTTCTGGAAGATCTTCGACGAGCGCCTTGAGCTGTGCCACCGTGCCCTGCTGTGCCGTCATGAGCGCCTGATGGGTACGCTTTCTGACGCCGCACCGATTCTGTGGCAGTACGGCGCCCTCGCTCGTCTGAAGAAGGGTGAGACGATCGACAAGCTGCTCGTGGGCGGATACTCCACCATTAGTTTGGGTTATGCCGGCCTGTATGAGTGCGTCAAGTACATGACGGGCCACAGCCACACCGAGAAGGAGGGCACGCCCTTTGCCATGGCCGTCATGCAGCGCATGAACGACAAGTGCGCCGAGTGGAAGGCCGAAAGCGATATTGACTTCTCGCTGTACGGTACCCCGCTTGAGTCGACGACCTACAAGTTCGCCAAGTGCCTGCAGCGTCGTTTTGGCATCATCCCGGGCGTGACGGACAAGGGCTACATCACCAATAGCTACCACGTCCACGTGTCCGAGGAGATCGACGCATTCGACAAGCTCAAGTTCGAGGGTATGTTCCAGCAGCTTTCGCCGGGCGGTGCCATCTCCTACGTCGAGGTTCCCAACATGCAGGACAACCTCAAGGCTGTCATTCGCGTGATGCAGTACATCTACGA
>USOG01000099.1 GCA_900556365.1 uncultured Collinsella sp. | reverse complement strand
CCACCGTTTCCGTACCACAAACAGCAGGGCAATCGCTATAATGCAAGCCCAGTAAAAACACGATGAGCCGCAAGGCGAAATTCGAAGGATATGCATACGATGTCGCAAAACGATCGAACTCAACTGATTCCCGATCCGCAGCAGCCGAGCAGGCACACCGGCGGCGTTCAGTCACCGCGTCCTATCGCACCGAGCCACGGTCAGCAGCGTGGTGCAGCAAACGCTTCGCAACGCCCGAATCAACAGCGACAGCAACGTCAGCAGCGCCAGGCAAACGACAATGCGCCCAAGCAGCCACCCACGCACGCTCGAGGCGATCGCGGTCCCGCGCGCAAACCCGCCGAGAACAATAAGTCGGGCAAAAAGACGACGCTCTTTGTCGTCCTGGGTCTTATCGTCATTGTCTATATCGTAGGCGTCGTAGCGTTTTCGCAGGTAGCCTACCCCAACACCACCATCGCCGGCGTCGACGTCTCGTTCTCGAACGCTTCGTCTGCCGCCACCAAGGTCAACTCGGCATGGAAGCACTATAAGCTCACCGTGACAGGCGATGACTTTAGCTGGACGTATCAGCCCGAGTCCGATGAGCCCATTGTCGACGGCGAAGCTGCCGCAAAAGAGATTATCAACCACAACGAAGCCTTTATATGGCCGGTCCGCCTTGTGGAATCCTTAAGCGGAAAGACCAAAACAACCGCTACCTCAAAAGAAGTCGATCTTGATCAAGGCGTCGACCTGTCCATGCTCTCCGACACCTTTGACCAAAAGCAGTTTGAGGAGGATCTGGGCGCCGCCATCGACGAGTTTAACGAGGGCCGTTCGGGCACGTTCGAGGCCAATAGCTCCTATGACGAGCAAGCGGGCAAGTTTACTGTAGAGAAGGCGCGCTCCAACGAAAAACTCAACCGAGAGCATGTCATTAAGTATGCCGAGCTCGAGCTTGCCTCGCTGTCCGAGACCGTAGACCTTTCCAAGCTCGGCAACGATGCCTATGAGCCGCTCAATGGAACGCTGACCGATGATCAGATTCAGGCCGCATGCGATGCCGCCAACAACTTCCTGGGCGTCAACGTGACCCTCAAGCTCAACGGCGAGGATGCCGGAAAGGTTGATGGCAGCTCCGTGCTGCAGTGGATCAGCTTTGCCGATCCGGCCAACCCCACGCTCGATACGTCGCAGATCAGCAGCTGGGCAACCGAGCTCGCCAACGGCTTTAACACCGTGGGCTCCACTCGCTGGTGGACGCGTGCCGATGGCAAGCAGTGCGCCGTCGAAGGCGGCGACTTTGGTTGGTCCATCGACAGCAGCTCGCTCGCCAAGCAGGTCGAGGACGCCATTAACAACAAGCAGACCGGCGAAATCGAGATCAAGTACTCCCAGAAGGCCGACACCTTTACCGCAAAGGGAGAGCCCGACTGGAAGGCATACGTCGATGTCGATCTATCCGAGCAGCACGCGCGCTACTACGACGAGAGCGGCAATATCGTGTGGGAGGCCAACTTTATCTCGGGCAAGCCGGGTGAGGACGCCACGCCCGAAGGCGTCTGGCAGATTAACAGCAACGATGGCGCCAGCAAGCTCATCGGTGCCAAGGACCCCGAGACCGGCAAGCCAAAATACGAGAGCCCGGTCAGCTATTGGATGCCGTTTGAGGGAAACATGGTCGGCTTCCACGATGCCACCTGGCAAAACGACAAGAGCTTCGACGACCCCAACTCCTACAAGTGGTGCGGCAGCCACGGTTGCATCAACCTGCGCATGGCCGACGCCAAGGCACTTCACGACTGCATCAAAGTCGGCCTGTGCGTGGTTGTCCACTCGTAGAGCAACGCGCGCATTCATACAACGTGGAACTGTTGCGACCAATCTAACAGTTCCGAAAGAAACCATCCTATGCGCCCGCCCCAACCGGTGGGCGCATATACTTATCTAGGTTCTTTCTATAAAGGAGACGCTATGTCGAATGTCCCCACGATCACCCCGGGCCCGGATGATACCGAGCACACGCCCGAAGGTGCCACCGAAACGATTCCTCTGATTACAGGCGTACATGCCGACAAGCAAAACGGACGCACAAACGATGCGTCCGAGATTTCCGATGAAGAGGCATATGCCAAGCTCAAGGCAAAACGTGCCGAACGTCGACGCAAAAAGCTGATTCGACGCGGTATTGCCGCCGGCGTCGTTGGCGCCATCGCGCTCATTGCCATTGTCGCAACCCTGGTTATCAATGCGCAGCCACGGGGAGCTAGCGGGCCTGTGACCGACATGGTGACCGAGGGCACATTTAGCACAACGGTCGAGGCGAAAGGCCAGCTCAAGCCCATTTCGTCCTCAGTGGTCTCCCCTTCTGTCGACGGCACGGTCGATTCGATCAACGTGCAGGCAGGCCAATCCGTCAACGAGGGCGACGTGCTTATGACCATTAAAAACGACGAGCTCGATCGCAACGTTGCCGAGGCGCAGCGAGCAGTTGCTGCCGCTCAAGAAGACCTCGCCAACGCGCAGAAAGCCGCAGCTGCCGCGCAGGCCACCCCAACGACGGACGTCGATGGAGCTTCCGCAGCGGCTGGCGTCTCCGACGCATCAGCGGACACGAACGCCGTATCGGCCGCGCAGCGCAGCCTCGCATCGGCCCAGGCAAACCTCGATCAGGCGAACGCCAAGGCCGCCAGCCGTACGGTCACGGCCCCCAGCTCGGGCAGCATCGTGGAGCTCAATGCCAAGGTGGGCGCCACGGTAACAGGCGGCATGATCATGGGCGAAAGCGATACAAGCGGCGGCAAACAGGTCATGCAGATCGCCGACCTGTCCAAAATGAAGGTGACCGTGCAGGTGGGCGAAAAGGACATCGCCAAGATCGCCGTTGGGCAGAGCGCCAACGTCACGTATCCCGCGTTTCCCGATATCGTGAGCCAGGGAACGGTCACGGCCATCGCCTCGGTGGCAAACTCCGACTCCACCTACGGCGGCGGCAGCGTGACCTTTAACGTCGACATCCTCATCGAGGCGCCCGACGCGCGCCTCAAACCGGGCATGACGGCCGAGGTCTCGGTGGTGACCGAGCAGCTCGACGACGTGGTGATGGTGCCGACGATGGCGCTCATAACCGATGACGGCGAACACTATTACGTCAACGTGGCAACCGATGACGAGGGCAAGCAAACCCGTCGCGTGAAGGTGACCGTCGTGACGCAAAACGACAACGAAGCCGTAGTCGGCAAGACGCAGGTCAAGCGCGACGACCAGGGCAACGAGATCAACCCTGGCGTGCCTGTTACCAAGCTTCGCGATGGCGACACCCTCGTCATGGACACCGGAGCGGACGCAACGGCTGACGGCGGCTACGGCGCGGATTCGGGCAGCATGTCTGCCGACGAGGGCATGTAATGCGTCCCGTCATCGACATTCGCAACGTGCACCGCATCTTTGAGAGCGAAGCGGGTTGCGCCCACATCCTGCACAACGTGAGCCTGGCGGTAGATCCCGGCGAGTTCGTCGCCATTACCGGCCCTTCGGGCTCGGGCAAGTCAACGCTCATGAACATCTTGGGCTGCCTGGACAAACCGACGGCGGGCGACTATTACCTGCAGGGCCTCAACGTGGCCGAGCTCGATGATGACGAGCTCACCGAAGTTCGCGCCTTGAGCATTGGATTTGTCTTTCAGAGCTTCAACCTGCTGCCGCGCCTGTCGGTTATCGAAAACGTGATGCTGCCGCTGGCCTACACCAATGTGCCCCGTAGCCAGCGCGAAATGCGCGCCGTGCACGCGCTGCAGGCTGTCACGCTGCCCGTCGACCACTGGGACCACCGCATATCCGAGCTCTCGGGCGGCCAGATGCAGCGCGTCGCAATCGCGCGCGCCCTCGTCAATGACCCGCCCATAATTCTGGCCGACGAGCCGACGGGAAACCTGGACTCCGCTACCGGAGCGCTTGTGATGGAGACCTTCCATAAGCTCCAGAAGCGCGGCAAAACCATCGTGCTTATCACACACGACCCCGGCATCGCCGCCGAGGCCGACCGTGCCGTGACCATACGCGACGGTCGCATTCACGACGGCGCGTATATTCCACATGCACCGCGGACCCTGCGCAGCGCCGTAGATAGCCTGCCCATGATTTCCGCCTCCGCCAACCCGCCGAAAGGAGAGATGGCATGAGCGCCCGCGATCTCATCCAGGAAGCCCTTCACTCGCTCGAGGCCAACAAGGGACGCAGCCTGCTCACCATCCTGGGCATTGTCATCGGCATCGCCTCGGTTATCGCCATGACTTCGCTCATCGGCGGTATCCAAAACAGCCTGGTTAACAGTCTGGGCCTCAATGCGGCACGCATGGTGCAAATCTATTCGTCGCAAGAACTCACCGAGTCGGACATCGAGAAGCTTCAAAAACTGGTGCCGCAGATAGAGCAGATTGGCATTGTCGACAGCGCGTACACCGAGTACAAGACCGGCGATAAAAGCTATACCGTCATGGCGCAGGGCGTCGATAGCGACATGCTAGACGCCGTGGGGGCCAGCAAGCTCGTTGCGGGGCGCACCTATTCCCAGGCCGAGTCTCAATCAGGCTCGCGCGTGGCGCTCATCAGTCGCGGCGGCGCCGATCAGCTTTACGGCAACGAACAGGACGCGGTGGGCAAGACTGTTAAGGTCTCCAACGGCGAGGTGCAGATTGTAGGCGTTATCGACGGCGGCAGCGACTCCATGGGCTCGCTCACGCTGTATATGCCACGCGAAACCATCTCCGGCCTATTTGGCGACGAGAATCCTTCATTCCCCAGCGTGACGGCACTTGCCGCCGAGGGCACGGACATGGATGAGCTCTGCAAAACCATCGAGTCCAAGGTGCGCGCGATGAAGGGCATCGCGGAGGAGAATGAGTACGACAGCGTATCGGCGACATCCATGAAAAGCGCCATCGATGCACTCAACTCCTTTATGGGCGCGTTCTCGCTCATCATGGGTGCTGTCGCCAGCATCTCGCTGCTTGTCGGCGGTATCGGCATTATGAATATGATGCTCACCAACGTGACTGAGCGCATCCGCGAGATCGGTATTCGCCGTGCCCTGGGCGCCAGTCGTCGCGATATCACCGCGCAGTTTTTGGCCGAGTCTTCGGCATTGTGCATCACCGGCGGTCTGCTGGGTGTCCTGATTGGCTATCTGCTGGCCTGGGGCCTTGCGATGTTTGCCACAAGCTCGGGCATCATGAGCGAGTTTGGAGCCACCGGGACGATCACGCCAAGCTTCTCCATTACGACAGTGTTGATCGCGTTTGCCGTATCGGTCGGAATCGGCGTAATCTTTGGCTTCTACCCCGCTCAACGCGCGGCAAAGCTCGACCCGGTGGAGTGCCTACGCTACCAGTAAGCCACCACCAACAAGTTGCGGTGAATTAGGGACTGGATATGCTATCTAGCAGCAAAAACAGACACTATTTCACCGCAACTTATTGAAGGGCTGCTTGCGCCAGTTCCGGGCGTCGTCCTCGAGCTATTGGCGGATGACGGTCTTGTACGGTTCGAGCTTGCTCGGG
>USOG01000098.1 GCA_900556365.1 uncultured Collinsella sp. | reverse complement strand
GCAAGCACTACTTCTATCCCGACATGGCCAAGAACTTCCAGACCACGCAGGGTCCGGTCGCCTTTGCCATGTACGGTCACCTGGACCTGGACGTGACCGGTCGCGGTGCCGCTGAGCGCCCCGATTGCGCGTTTGGTGAGGCCGAGGCCCAGAGCCTGGCGAGCGCCTCGGCCAACGCCGAGGGCCTGTCCACGTCCATGACGTCGACCATGCGCGAAGGCAATCAGCGCGCCGGCCACCTGGCCAGCTATGACGCGTCCAGCCTGCAGATGCCCGAGCGTCGCGAGGATGGTTCCTACACGGTGCCCATCCGCATCCTGCGCATCCACATGGAGGAGGACGCCGCCAAGATGGTCCACGTGGGCGGCGCTGAAGGCCGCATTACCGCCGCGGCCGAGTCGCTCGTCGACTACAACCGCTGCGGCACGCCTTTGATTGAGCTCGTGACTGAGCCCGACTTGCGTACGCCCGAGGAAGCGCGCCTGTTTATGGAAAAGCTCCGTCGCATTTTTGTGACGCTGGGCATTTCCGACTGCTCCATGGAGAAGGGCTCCATGCGCTGCGACGGTAACGTGTCGCTGCGCCGCCGCGGCGAGACCAAGCTGGGCACCAAGACCGAGCTCAAGAACCTCAACTCGTTTAAGAGCCTGCATGACGGCCTTGCCTACGAGATTTGCCGCCAGGCCGAGGTGCTCGAGGAGGGCGGCATCATCTATCAGGAGACCCGTCACTGGGAGCCCAGCCGCAAGCGCACCGTGGTCATGCGTGTGAAGGAAACGGCCGACGACTACCGTCTGTTCCCCGATCCCGACTTGGCGCCGTTCGACCTGGACGACGAGTTTATCGACCGTTGCCGTGGCGAGATTTCCGAGCTGCCCGATGCCAAGCGTGCCCGTTTTGAGGCCGACTTTGGCATTAAGACGGCCGACGCCGAGCAGATTGCCGGCGACCCCGAGTTTGCCGACTTCTTTGAGGCCGCCGCTACCGGAATGGCTGGCAAGGAGGCCCAGACGGTTGCAAACTTGCTGGTGAACGAGATGATTGCCTACCTTAAGGGCGCAGGCGTGTCGCTCGCCGAGTCCGGCATCGTGCCGGCTCAGGTGGCCGCTCTTGCCAAGCTGCTGGCGACCGATGCCATCAGCTCCAACCAAGCGCACGAGGTCTTTGAGGCCATGGCCCAGACTGGCGACGACCCCAACAAGATCGTCGACGAGCGTGGTATGCGTCAGGTGAGCGATGCCGGCGCGCTACAGCCGATCGTGGACGAGGTGCTGGCAAACTGTGCCGAGCAGGCGCAGCAGTATCGTGACGGCAACCAGAAGGTCATCGGTTTTTTGGTGGGCCAGTGCATGAAGGCGAGTCGCGGCAAGGGCAATCCGAAGCTCTTCAACGAGTTGCTGAGAACGTCGCTCTCGTAAACGGGAACCGAGGGGCCGGGCGCAGGGCCTTGCCTCTCAATTTCGGACAGTCCTGACTCACGACGGAGGCGCCACTGGCGCCTCCTGTTCGTGCGGAACTCATTGAGAGGCAAGGCCCTGCGCCCGGCCCCTCGGTTCCGTGACGACTCGGCCGTTCGGGTCAGGTGGGCTGAATGGAATAGAGCGAATGGGCGCGCCGTCGGCACGCCCATTTTTTGTGCGGGTGACAAAGAGACTGTCCCTTTGTCACATTTTTTCGGAGCTGTGGAAATCGAAGGTGAATGGTTTTCCAGAGAAGTGAACGACCTTATTTGGACCCCTGAAGCATCGACACTTTTGGAGCCCTGTTTCCTGCGGTTTTGTCTAGTTTTTCCTGCGGTTTTGCTGGCGAAAAATGCGGATGCTTCGGGGGTCCGATTTTACTCGTTCACTTCTCGGGAAAACCATTCACCTTCAATCTACTGAGAGGGAAGATCTCCTCTTTGGCGCTATAGATGCGCATCGCGGCAGGAGGATTGTCGAAAGTCGGCTGGTCTGCGCCCCAAGATTTCCAAAAAGTTAACCTTTGTTGACCTCAATAGTTAGATAAACTAAACTATTTTCCAAAAGTGTGCTCGAGCAAACTTGTTTACTCGGGTGCTGAGGTACCGTGCCGCGTCCAATGTGGCAAAAGGGAGAAGCAACATGAAGAAGTCGACGTTCAATACCCTGCTTGTCGGTGGCGGTTTTCTGCTTGGCACGGCCGGCATCAAGCTGCTTACCAGCGCTCCGGTCAAGAATGCCTGCGTGCAGGGTATCGCGTGCGGCATGCGCATCAAGAACGGCTACCAGGACATGGTCGAGCAGGCCAAGGCTAATGTCGACGATATGGTTGCCGAGGCGGCCTACATCACCCAGAGCGAGGCCGCTGCTGACGAGGCAGCCGAGTAACGCTCCCAGGCACAAACTATGAGATTCTCGATTATTAGCGAGATCCCCGGCAGGACCCGTCTTCAATTGGCGGGTCCTGTGCCAGAGAGCGATCTCGATGCACTTCTTAAGCTCAGCGGCGATATCGATGGCGTGCACAAGGTGCGCGTCTACGGCCGCATCGGCCAGATGGCGCTCGAATACGACGAGCCGCGCCGCGATGCCGTGCTGGCCGCCGTCGGTGCGCTCGATGCCCAGGCCATTGCCGACGCAAAGACGGGTTACGTGATGCAGCTTGAGCCACGCAAGCACAAGCTCGTCATGGATCTTGCCACACTTATCGGCGCCCACTACGCGCGCCGCTGGTTCTTGCCGACGCCCCTGCGTGCGGTGTTTGTCGTGGCCGGTTACATGACTTTTTTGCGCGCCGCCCTCCGTGAGCTCGCGCAGCCGCGCCTGACCGTTCCCGTGCTCGACGCTTCGGCCATCGGCATTTCGTTCGTCAAACGCGACGTCGACACCGCGGGCCAGACGATGTTCCTGCTCAACGTGGGCGAGCTGCTCGAGGACTACACCCGCGCCATGAGCGAAAACGAGCTCATCAACTCGCTGCTCGACGTGCCCGACAAGGCGCAAAAGGTCGTCGGCGACACCGAGGTAAGCGTTGCCGCCACCGAGCTTGAGCCCGGCGATCTGGTCGCCGTGCGTACTGGCATGTCCATTTGCATCGACGGTGTTGTCGAGCAGGGGAGCGCCATGGTCAACCAGGCGACCCTGACCGGCGAGCCGCTTGCCGTCGAGCGCAGTGCGGGCGATGACGTGTTCGCCGGAACCGTCGTGGAAGACGGCAGCATCTTGGTGCGCGTGCGCGCCAATACGGCTCAGACCAAGCTCCGCTCAATCGTCTCGCTCGTGCAGACGGCCGATTCGCTCAAGTCCGAGGGTCAGTCGCACATGGAGGACCTCGCCAACAAGATTGTTCCGTGGAACTTCCTGCTCGCGGGCTTGGTTGCGCTCACCACGCGAAGCCTCATTAAGACCTCGGCGGCGCTGATGGTTGACTACTCGTGCGCACTCAAGCTCACGGGTTCTGTTGCCGTCATGACTGCTATGAGCGATGCTGCCAAGATGGGCGTCATGGTCAAGGGCGCGAAGTACTTTGAGTCGTTTGCCAAGGCCGACACCATTGTGTTCGATAAGACCGGCACGCTCACCGAGGCGCAGCCGCGCCTAGCTTGCGTACTCACGACCGATGGCTGGAGCGAGGACGAAGTCCTGCGCCTTTCTGCCTGCTTGGAGGAGCATTTCCCGCATCCGGTGGCGCGTGCCGTGGTCAACGCCGCCCGCGAGCGCGGGCTCGAGCACCGCGAGCGCCATGCCGCCGTCGAGTACATCGTGGCGCACGGCATCGCTTCGTCCATCGAAGGGCGTCGCGCCATCATCGGTTCCGCGCACTTTGTATTTGAGGACGAGGGTGCGCAGCTCGAGTCCGACATTAAGGAGCAAATCGAGCTCCAGATGCAGGGTCTGTCGCCGCTGTATCTGGCGGTCGATGGCAAGGTCGTCGGCGTGCTCGGTATCGAGGATCCGCTCAAGCCTGGGGTCCGCGAGGCCATCGCCGACCTGCACGCGTTGGGCGTCAAGCATGTCGTTATGCTTACGGGCGATTCGGAGCGCACGGCCGAGCGCATTGCGCGAGAGGCAGGGGTCGACGAGTTTAAGGCCGAGCTGCTGCCCGAGGACAAGTACGCCTATGTGGAGCGCATTAAGAGCGAAGGGCGCCATGTTGCCATGGTGGGCGACGGCGTCAACGATTCGCCGGCACTCGGTTTGGCCGACGTGGGCTTGGCGATGGGCGGTGGAAGCGACATCGCCAAGGAGGTCGCCGACATCATCCTGACCGATACGGATCTGGCCGCAATCGTGCGCCTGCGCCGCATGAGCCAGGGCCTCATTGATCGTCTGACGAGCTCCTACTCTAAGGTGATGCTCACTAACTCAGCACTCTTGGCACTGGGCATTACCGGCACGATTACCCCGCAGGCGTCGTCACTGCTGCACAACGGCTCAACGATCGCCTACAGCCTGAGCAACGCGAAGGCTTACCTGCATTAGCAGACGCGTTCGCTCACGTTATCTGGCCTGCGCCCGGACGGCATCGGTGCCGTCCGGGCGCAGGCCTTTTGCATTTGATTATTTGCTAGCTTCTCTATATAGTGTTGCTAGCGGTGCTAGCAATTGAAGGGAGCGGGATCAACGTGGGTGCTGTTAGCGGCATGGCGCAGGTGAACGTTCGCGTAGATCGCCAGGTCAAGAACCGTGCCGAGGAGGCGCTACGGCTTTCGGGCGGGTCACTGCCCGAGCTCATCAAAAAGGTGGTGGCCAAGGTCGCGCAGGGTGGCGGGCAGTGCGAGGAAGTGCTTGCGGCCGTCGACAACCGGCAGCAGACCGTCGCGCCCGATACTCCGTTCGTCGCATCATGGGCGGCGGCGGATCAGCTTTACGCGGACCTGGGCATCGCTATGTCGTCCGTGTCCGACGATCGCGATTGGGACACAATCTATTCCGAAGCCATGGACGAGCGCTATCGCCAAAAGGGGATGATCCTGTGAGCGGGGCTCCCCTCATAATAATGGTGGATGCCAACGTATGGGTTGATTCGTTTTGCGTGGACCATGCCGAGTCGCTTGCCGCGCGTGCGTTTATTGGGCGGGCGACGGAGACGGGGGCGTTGCTGTTCTTTCCGGTGCATATCGCTAAGGACGTACTGTACGTTGTCCAACACGAGCTGAAGCGTAGCGTTCTTGCCAGCGGGGGAGCACTCGACGAGGCATCTGCCCGTGCAATTGGCGATGCGGCGTTGGCATTTGTTCGGAACATGACCGAAAACGCCACGGCCGTGGGTGCAGATGCGTCGGACCTTTGGCTGGCCGACAAATACTTAGCGCTCCATCGCGATTTCGAGGACAACTTGGTGCTCGCTGCGTGCAAGCGCGCACAGGTCGATTACTTGGTGACCAACGATCGCAAGCTGCTCGAACATGCCGATCTTGCAGCAAAGACCCCGCGCCAAATGATGCCGATTCTGGCTTTGGCCGAACGTGGCGGCGCGGCTATCGGTTGACGCGAACTGTTTGCGGGCCTCTTGGACGACGATGCGTCAAGGGACCCGCGTCTGCTATTTACAAAAGCTCGGCCTTAATGGCGGGACTTTCTGCGAGCTTTTCGGCTGCCTTTTCGTCGGAGCTGTCGAGTGCTGCCAGACTGCGGTAGACCCACTCGTTGACCTGGGTGTTCTTGACGCCTGCGGTCTGCAT
>USOG01000097.1 GCA_900556365.1 uncultured Collinsella sp. | reverse complement strand
ACGGCCGGCCCCGGGCATGGCTACGTTGACTTGCTTGCCGCATGGATGGCGTCTTGGCGCCTAGATACTTTGGCTGATTTTTATTGAACGAAGGACGTTCCTTGTTGATGAGGGGCGTCCTTCTGGTTTTGGTTACTTTGGAATTGTGGTCGTGCCCTTACTTGGCGTCTGCCCAGGTCACTCCAGTCGAAGCTTCGGCGATTAGGGGGACGCGAAGGTCTACTACGTGCTCCATGACGTCGCGGACCATGGCGGTGAGGCGCTCGACTTCGTCGACGGGGCACTCAAAGTCCAGTTCGTCGTGTACCTGCAGAATCATGTGGGCGACAAAGCCCTCTTCTTCCAGGCGGCGGCTTACGCGGGCCATGGCGATCTTGATGATGTCGGCCGCGGTGCCCTGCATGGGGTGGTTCATGGCTGTGCGTTCGCCAAAGCCGCGGAGTTGCGGGTTTTTGGCCTTGAGCTCGGGAATATGGCGACGGCGGCCGTACATGGTCTCGGCGTAGCCCGTCTGCTTGGCGCGCGCCACCACGTTGTCGAGGAACGTACGCACGCCCGGGTAGGCCTCGTAGTAGCGGTCGATCATGTCGCGCGCCTCGGCCATCGAGATATGCAGCGACTGCGACAGACCGTAGGCCTGCTGGCCGTACACGATGCCAAAGTTCACGGCCTTGGCGCGACTGCGCAAGTCGGGCGTTACCTCGGACACGGGAACGCCAAACACGCGCGCGGCCGTCTCGGCATGGAAGTCCTCACCCTCGTTAAAGGCACGTACCAGATGTTCATCACCCGAGAGATGCGCGAGCAGGCGCAGCTCGATCTGCGAGTAGTCCACCGCCAAAAAGACACTTCCCTCGCCTGCCGAAAACGCCGTCTTGACGGTACGCCCCAGCTCCGAGCGCGTCGGAATGTTTTGCAGATTGGGGTCGCTCGAAGACAGACGCCCCGTCGCGGTGATGGTCTGGTTGTATGTGGTGTGCACGCGGCCGTCACCGCGGCGTAGCGGGCCCAGGGTGTCCAGATAGGTGGACTTGATCTTAGACTTCTCACGCCAGTCCAAGATCAGACGCACGATTTCGTGGTCACGCGCAAGGTCGCTCAGCACCTTGGCGTTGGTCGAATAATAGCCGCGCTTAGTCTTCTTAAGGCCCTTGGTCGGAAGCCCCATCACATCAAAGAGCACATGCGACAGCTGCATGGGACTGCCAATATTAAAGGTCTCGTCACCCGCCAGGTCGCGAATACTGCGCTCAACCTCGGTAATCTGGGTCGCCAGACCCTCGGACAGATTACGCAGGCGGTCGGGGTCCACGAGCATGCCCGCGCGCTCCATCTTGGCAAGCACCGGCACGAGCGGCATCTCAATACCATCAAACACGTTGGCGGCGTTCTCGCGGGCCATGCGGTCGCGCAGCGGCGCCACGATCGCCAGCGTCAGGGCCGCAGTACGGGCGGCTGGCACCGGAGCGTCCTCACCAGCACCCTCTGCGCCGCGCGCCGCAGGCAGCGCCATCTGCAGATACGTATCGGCAAGATATGCCTCATCGAACTCGGAGCGATCGGAATCCAGCAGATAGGCAGCGACCACGGTATCGAAGATACGCGTGGAATCGGCAGCGAGCGGATCCATGAGCTCGGGTTCAGAAGAATCGATGGGCGAAAGCTCATGCAGCAGCGCTTTCATATCCGGGCTCGCCACGCGGCCCGCCACAAACAGACGCGCAAGCACGCCGGCAATCACGCCGTGGGCGAAGTTGAAGCCCTCAGCCTCAGCCGCCGCACAGCTGTCGCCCTCCTCGAGCGCGAACAGACCCTTGGACGTCGCCAACCACAGCGTGCGCGTCAGTCCAAAGAGCGCGCCCTCTTCCTTGTCGTCGTCCACCACGGCAGCGACCCACTCGCCCGCCTCGATCGCACGCGAAACCTCGGACGCCACGGCAGCAAGCGCCTCGGCATCGCCGGCAGCGGTGCGCTCAATCGTGGGCATCTCAAACGTTCTAGCAGCGGCAGCAGCCCCGCCCTCGCCGCCGATCAGCGCCAAGAAACGGTTCTGCATGGCGGTGATACCAAGCGTGCCCAGCGCAGCGGAAACCTCATCGGCAGAATACGCCGGGAAGGACGTCGCCTCAAAATCGAGCTCGACGGGCGCATCGGTGCGGATGGTCGCGACCTTGCGGCTCAGCAGCGCGTCGTCGATGTGCGCGCGCAGGTTCTCGCCCATCTTGCCCTTGACCTCGTCAGCATGCGCGATGACCTCGTCCAGGCTACCGTACTGCGCAATGAGCGCGCTCGCCTTTTTGGGGCCGATGCCCGGCACGCCGGGGATGTTATCGGACGTGTCGCCCTTCAGACCATAAAAGTCGGGCACGAGCGCCGGCGTGATGCCGTGATACAGATCGTCCACGCTCTCGGGCGTCATGATCGCCACGTCGGACAGGCCCTTGCGGGTCGAGACCACGTTGACGTGCTCGGTCACGAGCTGATACATATCGCGATCACCGGTCACCAGCAGCATGTCACAGCCGGCCTCTTCACCCAGACGCGCCATAGTGCCCAGAATGTCATCGCCTTCCCAGCCCTCGGACTGCAGAATCGGCACGTTGAGTGCGACGAGCAGCTCCTTGATCATAGGAAACTGCGCATGCAGATCGGGGTCCATGGGCGGGCGCTGCGCCTTATACTGCGGCAGCATCTCCATGCGCACGCGCGGCTTGCCCTTATCAAACGCCACAACAACGCCGTCGGGGTTAAAGGCGTCGATCATCTTAAGAAACATGTTCAGAAAGCCAAAAATCGCGTTGGTGGGGCGACCGTCCGGCGCGTTCATGGTCGGCGGCACGGCGTGGAAGGCGCGATGCATGAGCGAGTTGCCGTCGATAACGGCAAAGGTGCGGCGCTTGTCAGACATATTGAATACCTCGCTTTAGGCTGGGCACGGTTTGCTCACTCCAGTTTACACGCTCCCCGCCCCGCGGCCACCTCACATCAAGCTCCCCCGCCACCGTGAGCCCGCGCGTGATACGATGGCTCACGGTACATCAACCAGCACGATCGATCCGAAAGGAGCCTGCGTCATGGAGCGTCCCTGCGCATGGAAAAAGTACACGCCACAGCAAATCGAGGAGCTCGAGGAGCTTTGCCGCGGCTATAAGCAGTTTTTGAGTGAGAACAAGACCGAGCGCCTGTGCGTCAAGGCCGGCATCAAGATGGCCGAGGAGGCGGGATACGTCGACCTGGAGACCGTAATCGCCGAAGGCCGCGAGCTCAAGGCAGGCGACAAGGTGTACGCCGCCAATCACGGCAAGGACCTTATGCTCGTCAACCTGGGCACCGCCCCGCTCGAGCAGGGCTTTAACATCCTGGGCGCCCACGTGGACTCGCCGCGCCTGGACCTTAAGCAGAACCCCGCCTTCGAGGCCGGCGACATGGCCTACCTCGACACGCACTACTATGGCGGCGTCAAGAGCTATCACTGGGTCGCTTCCCCGCTCGCGCTCGTAGGCGTCATCTGCAAAAAGGACGGCACCACCGTCGACATCAACATCGGCGACAAGGCCGACGACCCGGTCTTTACCATCTCCGACCTGCTGATTCACCTCTCGAGCGAGCAGATGTCCAAGCCCGCCAAGGACGCCGTCGACGCCGAGATCCTCGACGTGATCGTGGGCGGCCGCCCCGTCAAGTTCGATGAGGACGACAAGGACGCCCCCAAAGAGCCCGTCAAGCAAATGTTCCTGGACATCCTCAAGAAGCAGTACGACGTCGAGGAGGAGGACTTCCTCTCCGCCGAAATCGAGGTCGTGCCCGCCGGCCCCGCCCGCGACATGGGCCTCGACCGCTCCATGATTCTGGGCTATGGCCACGACGACCGCGTCTGCGCCTATCCGTCCATGCTCGCCCAGATCAATGTCGCCAACGTGAAGCGCACGAGCATCACGCTCATCGTCGACAAGGAGGAAATCGGTTCCGTGGGTGCCACCGGCATGACGAGCCGCTTCTTCGAGAACACCGTCGCCGAGATCATGACGCTCGCCGGCGAGGATAGCCCGCTGGCCCTGCGCCGCGCGCTCGCCCGCAGCCGCATGCTCTCCTCTGACGTGTCCGCCGGCTTCGACCCGGGCTATGCCGCCAAGTTCGAGACCAAGAACGCCGCCTTTATGGGTCGCGGCCTGTGCTTTAACAAGTACACGGGCAGCCGCGGCAAGGGCGGCTCCAACGACGCCGACGCCGAGTATGTGGCCCTCGTCCGCGACATCATGGACGAGGCGGGCGTGGACTTCCAGACCTGCGAGCTCGGTCGCGTCAACGCAGGCGGCGGCGGCACCATCGCCTACATCATGGCCAAGTACGGTATGAACGTCATCGACTCCGGCGTTGCCGTCCTGTCCATGCACGCCCTGTGGGAGGTCGCCAACAAGGCCGATATCTACGAGGCCTATCGCGGCTACAAGGCCTTCATCGAGCGAGCCTAACCAACCTTTCATCAGTTGCGGTGAAATACGGACTAAACTGGCCCATAAACGGCCAAAACAGACCGTATTCCACCGCAACTTTTTAGCGGGAGGAAGATTCCATGCTGCAGGTCATCATTTCGCCCGCCAAGCAGATGCGGGTCACCCAAGACGCCTTTAGCGTTCAAGGCATACCGCCTTTTGCGCATCAAACGGCCCGACTCCATCAGGCGCTCCTGAGTATCGAGAGCATAGATGGCGCGGGCGGTCTGCAGGCTCTTTGGAACGTGAGCGACAAGTTGCTCGCATCGTGCATGGACACACTCCACGAATTTGCACCCGTCTTGCGCGAAGCCGACCTCGCCGACTCCGTCATCGCCCGTCACCTCTCCCCTGCCATCATGTCCTATCACGGCATTCAGTACCAGAGCATGGCACCCGAGGTGATGGATTCCGCGCAGCTCGCATGGCTGCAAGACCATCTATGGATCCTCTCCGGCCTCTACGGGTGTGTTCGTCCCTTTCATGCCGTCGAACCGTATCGGCTGGAGATGGGCGCGAAGCTCGCCGTTGACGATGCCCGAGACCTCTACGCGTTTTGGAGCGACAAGCTCGCACGGGCCATCGCTCCGGCGGGCTCCAACGCTACGATCGTCAACCTCGCCAGCGTAGAGTATGCCAAAGCCGTTCTGCCCCACCTCGCGGGCGACGCCACGGCCGTCACATGCCTCTTTGGCGAGGGTATCCGCAACGGGAAGCCCATCCAACGGTCGACCGCCAGCAAAAAGGCGCGCGGCTCCATGGTGCGGTGGATGGCAGAAAACAAGCTCGAGGATGCAAGCGAACTTACCGCATTCAACATCGGCTATCGTCACATCCCCGAGCTTTCAGACAAAAACACCCTGGTTTTCATGAACGCGCAGGCACAATAGGCCCGCCGTTTCCAAACACCCCGTTACTCCGCCAAGCCATCGGCCTTTGCAATCTCGCTCGTCGAGCCATCTTGGTAGGCAATCTTAACGTGCTCCACGTCGGATACCGTAACGCCCGACGGGGGCTCCAGGCGCCATTCCGTCAGCGCGATATCCATCGTCGTGGGCACATTCCCTTGATCTTTGAGCTCGACCGACAGCGTCTTAAGCGACGCATCGAAGGTCACGCGCTCGATCTCTTCACCAGGAATGGAACCACCGCTCAGCTGCAG
>USOG01000096.1 GCA_900556365.1 uncultured Collinsella sp. | reverse complement strand
GCCCTTGGTCGAACTCTATAGTGCAGGTTATAGATTAAGCGATTCTTGAGCCAAGATTAATGTTGGATGAGTTTTTGCGCGGCGGTGGGGAAGGGAGAGGTGTCTTTTTGGATAGCTAGCAGCGAGGCCTAATGCTTTTCCCGAGAAGTGAACGAGCTAAAACGGACCCCCGAAGCATCGACACTTTAGGAGTGCCGTTTCCTGCGGTTTCGGCGCTGAAATCCTGCGATTTTGCCGCCGGAAAATGCGGATGTTTCAGGGGTCCAAAAACAGCCGTTCACTTCGCGGGAAAAGTATTAGACCTCGATAGCGGGGGATGGTGGGCCGGTACAAAACGGCGCCAAGGGTTGGTCGAGCGGGCGGTTTCTCTATTGATGTCCGCACGACATGTGACACTTATCTTGCCGCCATGCTCTGTCGCGGCGGCATGAAGCTGAACAACGACCCTCTAAGGAGTTCGATACCAATGAGTGACAACACCAAGCATCTCGCAAAGAAGCGCGTTAAGGACGCGGGGCCGTGCCTCGCGCTGTGCGTAGCCGGCGCAGCGGTCGCGCTGCTGGCTGTTCTGGGGCCATTCGACGTGCTCCGAAGTGCCAGTTCCCTGCACGTTTGCATGGCCCTTGCCGGCGCCATGATGACCGGCGGCGTGCTCGATCTGGTTTTTTGGGTGCTTGATCCGTTTGGATGGAAGAACGAAGGGTAAGCCCTAAGGGATGGAAGGGCTGGAACGGTTGGCTTAGTGATCGTGCGGAATGTGGGCTAGCGACTTACAGGGAAGTGGTAATCCGATGACGGTCTATGTAACAGGCGATATTCACGGCGGTGCCGACATGCAAAAGCTTCGCGACTGGGAGCTCGGGGATAGTCTGACGAGCGACGACTATCTCATCGTCGCCGGCGACTTTGGCTTTCCGTGGGATTTCTCTGCCGAGGAGTGCGCCGATATCGCCTGGCTGGAGTCGCGCCCCTATACCGTGCTGTTCGTCGACGGCAACCACGAGCGCTTCGACCATTGGGCGGAGCGTCCCATGGAGCTGTGGCACGGTGGGCTGACGCAGCGCCTGTCGGATACCTCGCCCATACGGCGTCTGACGCGTGGCGAGGTTTTTGAACTCGACGGCTCAACGATCTTTACCATGGGTGGCGCCACGAGCGTGGATAAGGAATACCGCATTCCCTATTCCAGCTGGTGGCCACAGGAGCTGCCGGACGAGCGCAACTTTGAGGAGGCGCGGGCAAAGCTCGACAGCGTGGACTGGAAGGTCGACTACGTGATCACCCACACCTGCTCCACGCGCATGCTTTCGCCCACGCTTTATCCGGCACCCGGCTGGAATTATCCCGATGTCGATCGACTCACCACGTTTTTCGACGAGCTGGAGGACCGCCTGGACTACAAGCACTGGTACTACGGGCACTTTCACCGTGACGCCAACCCGGCCGAGCGCTATACCGTGCTCTTCGACTGCATAGTTCGCTTGGGCGACGAACTTCAGCCCTGGGATGTTGCGTAGGGGCGGGGTGGCTGGCTACTCGACCGTTACAGTGATGTTTTCCCGATGCGTACGGATAACATCCCAGCTAAAATGCTCGGCCAGCTGCTCGGCAGAGCGCGGCGTGGTGTCCGATGTGATGCCCGTTTGCCCGGCGAGCCAGCCCAGCAGCGCCTTGGGCGTGCCAAAGCGGGCGCGTAGTTCGCCCAGGTCCAGGTCGCGGTCGCGCTTGGAAAGGCGGCGCCCGTCCGGCGACATGAGCAGTGGAATGTGCGCGTAGCGTGGCGTGGGAAGTCCCAGCAGATGCTGCAGGTAGATTTGGCGGGGCGTGGAGCCCAGCAGATCGCATCCGCGCACGACCTCGGTGACGCCCATGGCAGCGTCGTCGACCACCACGGCTAGCTGGTAGGCAAAAACGCCGTCGCTGCGGCGCACCAAAAAGTCACCGCATTCGGTGGCGAGTGCTTCGCATTGGGCTCCGTACGTGCGGTCCACGAATTCGATCACGTCGCTGGCGAGGTCGTCGACGGTGGGCACGCGCAGGCGCGTGGCCGGAGCACGCAGGGCACTGCGGCGGGCGACCTCTTCGGCCGAAAGGCCTCGGCAGGCGCCGCGGTAGATGGGCGTGCCGTCGCTGGCGTGCGGCGCGCTCGCGGCGTGGAGTTCGGCACGCGTGCAAAAACAGGGATAGGTAAGGCCGGCGTCTTGCAGCTGGCGCAGGGCGTCCTCGTACAGATCCAGGCGATCGTGCTGGTAGTAGGGGCCTTCGTCCCACTCGAGCCCCAGCCAGGTCAGATCGTCAATCAGTTGAGCGGCAAGTTCCGGGCGCTTGCAGCGATCGTCCAGGTCCTCGATGCGCAGCACGATGCTGCCGCCCTGGCTGCGGGCCGAAAGCCACGAGCACAGGCAGCTGAACACGTTGCCCAGGTGCATGCGGCCCGAGGGCGACGGGGCGAAACGGCCCACGACGGGCGCGGGGGCGGAGGCGGGTGGCGTCGCTGGCGCGTCCGCGGCGGGCGTTGCTATGTTGCGTGTTTTGATATCCATGCGGACGAGTATAGCGCGGGGCTTGGCAGGGAAGGCGTTGCCGCGCTCACAAGTTGGCGGCGGTGCGCATTGCGCACGGTGGGTTTGCGGCTCAAGGTCTCGATCGCTGCGTACCGACTTAGCCTCACAAACGACAGAAACCCCGGCAGCTCTTCGCAACTGCCGGGGTTTCCGCGGAAAAGGGGGACATGATCCTCGAGCGAACGGCAAAGGGGCAAACCGTTTTCGCTCGACTGCTTTATGCCCCTTGCTCGCGGACTCAATCAGTGCGCGTCACGGCAACACAAAGCCGCTACACCTGTGACGGAGCTATGAAGTGGTATCTATGGCCGGAGCGGGCTATGCCAAGGAGTGTCCCAGATTGCCGGCAGATAAGGAACGTCCCCACGTGCCGGTCGCGGGCGTGACTTTCGTCCCGTTTGATACTCCGCTGGCCTAGATGCTCGTCATGTGCGCCCGTAAACGTGGGACAATGGCGTTACTGGTATCACAGACAAAGGATGTGCCCATGAACGACCCCGTTGCCAAAACCTGTCGGCAGCGCCGCCTGTTTGCGCGATTTGCTTCCGTCTGCGCACTCGTCGCGCTTGCATTGCTGCTACTGCCCGCCGCCGCGCACGCCGACGGTTATTCCATGACCCAAACCTATATCAGTGCCACGGTTGAGGCTGATGGATCGCTGACCGTTGTCGAGGGACGCCAGTTTGATTTCGATGACGACATCAACGGCGTGTTTTGGGAGATCAATACGGGCACCAACCAGCAAGGCAGCACGGCGGGCGTCGACGTGCTGAGTGTCGAGGAAGAGGACACCGCGTTTAACAAAGTCGATAGCGCGAACAAGGGCGATTCTGGCGTCTACACGGTCGAGCAGACCGGTGACGGCGTAAGGATTAAGGTGTTCAGCCCCCACGAGAGCGGCGACAGCGCGATCTATTACGTGAGCTACACCATGACCGGTGCGGTTATGAACTGGGCCGATACCGCCGAGCTCTACTGGAAGTTCGTGGGCGACGGCTGGTCTGCGGATTCCGACGATGTTGAGATGGAAGTGCGCTTCGCAAATGCCGCTGCCGGGACGGCGGCCGTCAAGGGCGATAACTTCCGTGCATGGGGCCACGGCCCGCTGACGGGCGATGTATCGCTCGATGCGGACGAACCCATGGTCACCTATACCATTCCCTGTGTGCATCAGGGCGAATTCGCCGAGGCACGCATCGCCTTCCCTAGCGACTGGGTGCCGCAGCTTACCGCCTCGGGCGAAGAGCGCATGTCAACGATCCTGAGCGAAGAGAAGGAATGGGCCGACGAAGCTAACGCCCGCCGCGCTCACGCTCGCATGATTGCCAATGCACTTGCCGTGCTAAGTGTTGTTGCGGCGGTGGCCTTTACCGGCACAATCGTTATGCTCAAGCTGCGCAAGCGCAAGCCCAAGCCGCTTTTCCAGGACGAATATTTCCGCGATGTGCCCTCGGCCGACCATCCCGCCGTGCTTTCGGCCCTCATGAGCTGGAACGAGGTGCCCGATCAGGCATATATCGCCACGCTTATGAAGCTCACCGACGACCGTGTGATCAAGCTGGAGCAGGCGACCGTGACCAAGGCCAAGAAGGGCCTGTTGGGGCGTGAAAAAGAAGAGCAGACGTATCGCGTGACGGTGAGTGATGCGGGCTGGAAGTCGGCCAAGGGCATTGACCGCATGGTGCTCAAGGTCTTCTTTGCCGGTGCTAAGCCTGACGAGAACGGCGATCGTTCGCGCACGTTCGACGAGCTGCAGCACTACGTCAAGCAGCACGCTACACCCGTGGGTGATAAGCTCGAGGACTATCAGAACACCGTTAAGGGCAAGCTGGCCGATAGCGAGTACGTTGCCTCAGACGGCATTGTTGCAATGGTGTTTTGCCTGGTTCTTGGTATCCTGATTGCCTTTGTTCCCGTGGGATCCATCTTCTTTACCGATGGCGCACAGGCGAACATTACCGCCGCGGTTATCTCGGTGCCGATTGTGCTGGTGGGTATCGGCGTGGGCCTTACGTTCCGCCGCTTTACGCCGGAGGGCGCCGAGGTGGCGGCTCGCTGCAAGGCGCTCAAGCATTGGCTCGAGGATTTCACACGCCTAAAGGAAGCCGTCCCGGGCGATCTGGTGCTGTGGAACAAGCTGCTGGTGATGGGCGTGGCGCTGGGTGTTTCCAAGGAAGTGCTGCGTCAGCTTGCCGAGGCCGTGCCGCCCGAGGTGCGCGAGGCCGATGGCTTCTATGACAATTATCCCTGCTACTGGTGGTACTACCATCATTACGGTATCGAGTCTCCGCTCGATTCGTTCGATGACGTGTATCACGAGAGCATCCGTGAGCTGGCGTCGAGCTCCGACAGCTCGGGCGGCGGCGGAGGCGGCGGCTTCTCTGGCGGCGGAGGCGGCGGCGTCGGCGGAGGCGGCGGCGGAACGTTCTAGCGCGCTCTGATTTTTGGGATGGATCTTCTCCGGCGACTGCCGACGGATCCATCCCATTTTTATGCGCTACCTACGAAGACTGTCCCCAACGACTAGTCACTGGGAACGTTCCTAAATGACTAGGTATGGCTGCCGGGTTTAGGCTGTTAGGTCGAGTTCGTAGAGGAAGCTTTCGCGCGGCATGGCGTGACGGCGCTCTTCGCGGTTGGCGCGGTGCGTGGCCGTGCGCTTAAAGCCGTGCAGTTCGTAGAACTGCCACGAGCAGTTGGAGTCGGTGTACAGGTGCGCCCTCGTCGCTCCAAGCGAGGACAGGTGCGAGACCGCGGCATCGAGCAGAACCGTGCCAACGCCCAGGCCATGGACATCGCGATCCACGGCAAGCAGCGTGACCTCGTTGTCGTGCGGCAACGGGCTGCTCTCGAGCAGGCGGTTGTTGGTTCGGATGGTTGCGCGCACAAACGAGAGATACTCGGCGCAGGCATCGGGCTCCAGCTCACGCATCTGCGATAGCAGCGCGCGTTCGGTATCCATCCAATGCTCGTTGATAGTGGCGCCGGAGCTCTGTCCCGCACGCGCGAGCGAAATACCACGCGCCTGACCGTCGATTACGGCAACCTGTGAAAACGTCGACGACGAAAGGCAGTAGGCGAGGTCGCACGCGGCCTCAAGGCGGTTGTACTCATCGTTATCCGAATTGTTATGCCAAAGCTGCTGCAGAATCAGCGCGATGGCGTCGAAGTCTTCGGTATCAAACGGTCGGTAGAGAACCCGCGAGACCATGGTGCCTCTTTCTTTTGCGGATGCATATCGAGCACAGTTCTACCACGCCATTGGCATCTAATTATGGTGCCCCTGTGTTCCATGAACTCAT
>USOG01000095.1 GCA_900556365.1 uncultured Collinsella sp. | reverse complement strand
CGAGGAGATCATGAACTCCGTCACCCATGGTGTCGGCTGCCTGCTGGGTATCGCGGGCCTGGTGCTCCTGATCGTATGCGCTGCCCTGCGCGGCGGGGGCCCGGCCCACATGGCCGCGGCAATTGTCTATGGCGTCAGCATTATCCTCGAATACCTAGCCTCCACGCTCTACCATGCGATTCAGCCCGCGCGCGCCAAGCGCGTGTTTCGCATCATCGACCACAGCTGCATCTACCTGCTCATTGCGGGCAGCTATACGCCGTTTTGCCTTATCACGCTCGCAAACGACGGCGGCCCTGCGCTGTTCTTTGCCGTATGGGCCATCGCCATTATCGGCATCGCCCTCGAGTGCTTTATGCGCGAGCGTCAACCGCACTGGGTAAGCGGCCTGGTTTACCTGCTGATGGGCTGGCTCGTTGTTTTTAAGCTGCCCGAACTTGTGGCGCTGCTCAACCCCGTGGCACTTGCCCTGCTCGCCGTCGGCGGCGTGTGCTACACCGCGGGCGTGCCGTTCTATATCGCCAAAAACGTGCGCTACCTGCACAGCGTGTTTCACTTGTGGGTGCTCGCCGGCAGTATCTTCCAGTTCATGGCGGTGATCCTCTTCGTAATCTAGCGATCGCGCCTGCGCCCGCGGGCCCGTCCGGGCGCCCGCCGGGTGCAACTGCCCTATCCGCCGTCAACGTTTTAATCCGACGTCCCGAATCTTGGAGGTTCGAGAAACTCCCGATGGACATAACCATCTCCCTTATCACCACCCTCGTTTTGACCCTCATCAACGGCTACTTCTCTATGTCCGAGATGGCGCTCACCACGGCCAAGCGCGCCGTGCTGGAGCACGACGCCGAGGAAGGCGACAAGCGCGCCGAGCGTGCCATTAAGCTGGCTGCCGACTCCGACCAGCTGCTCGCCACCATCCAGGTTGCCATCACGCTCGTGGGCTTCGCCTCGTCCGCCGTCGCCTCGACGAGTCTGTCCGACCCGCTCGCCACGTGGCTCATGAGTTTTGGCATTGCGCCGCTCTCCGCCATCGCGCGCGGCCTGGCGCCGGTCATCATCACCGTCGCGGTCGCCTTCGTATCCATCGTGATCGGCGAGCTCGTTCCCAAGCGCATCGGCCTGGCCAATGCCGAGGGCGTGTCCAAGCAGGTCGTGGGCCCGCTTTCCGTGTTCCAAAAGATCGCCCGTCCGCTCGTGTGGCTGACCGGCGCTTGCTCCGATGGTCTGGCCCGCATCCTGCGCATCAAGAGCGCCGACGACCGTCAGAACGTCTCGGAAGAAGAGATCAAGTACATGGTCTCGGAGCAGGACGACCTGCTCGACGAGGAAAAGCGCATGATCCATGAGATCTTCGACCTGGGCGACACCGTTGCCCGCGAGGTCATGGTGCCGCGCGTGGACACCACCATGTGCGAGGACGACGAGACGGTCGCCGACGTGCTGTCCACCATGCGCCAGACCGGCTTTAGCCGCATCCCCGTCTATCACGAGGATCCCGACAACGTCGCCGGCATTGCGCACATCAAGGACCTGATTCAGCCTGCGCTCGACGGCAAGGGCGACCAGCCCATCGCCGGTTTTTTGCGCGACGCCACCTTTGTGCCCGACACCAAGGACATCCTGCCGCTGCTGTCCGAGATGCAGACCTCGCACGACCAGATCGTGGTGGTCGTGGACGAGTACGGCGGCACGGCCGGCATTATCACCATCGAGGACATCGTCGAGGAGATCGTCGGCGAGATCGAGGACGAGTTCGACCCCGACAACAAGTATCTCACGCGCCTTTCGCGCCGCGAGTGGCTCGTTGATGGGCGTTTTTCGTGCGATGACGCGATTGAGCTTGGTTGGCCGCTCGAGGAAAGCGATGATTATGAGACCATCGCCGGCTGGATTTTGGAGCTTTGTGACTCGGTGCCCGACATCGGAGAGGTGTTTGAGGTCGCGGGGTACAAGTTCAAGGTGCAGTCGATGCGTGGCCAGCGCATCTCGCTCATTCGCGTGATTGCTCCGGCCGAAACCGATAAGAAGGATTCCGAGTCTTCGGCAGAGAAGCCGGCGGCGTCGGGTGCGGGCTCTGTGGATCCGCACGACGGCGACGAGTAGGGCAAGGAAGAGTAGGGGAGAGTTATGGCAGGCCTGTTCAACATCCTTAAGGTCACCGTCAGCGAGGACAAGATCTGCGCGCATGTGCTGGTGAACCCCGGCATGCCGCTCATGACCTCGGAGGATATCGAGGCCACGGCGCGCGTGTATTACCTGGTGCCGGCGATTGCCAAGCACCTGTGCCTGGGTGATTCCGGTCGCGAGTTCCAGGACTGCATGGGCCAGACCGAGCTCTGCCACCTGCTTGAGCATGTGACGGTTGAGCTCATGAACGAGACCGGGCTTGCCGGCAGCATCTCGTGCGGCCGCACGCGCGTAAGCGAGCACGACGAGCGCGTCTTTGAGGTCGAGCTTTCGTGCCCCGACGACGCACTGGCCATTGGTGCGCTGTCGTCGGCCACCTTTATGATGGACTGGGCGTACCTGCACGCCGACCAGCCTGCCCCCGACGTGGAAGGCACGGTCGCGGGTCTGCGCAACCTGGTGTTGGGCATGCGCGCCGAGGCCGAGGGCAAGGATCCTCACGAGGCCGTCGCCGCTGCGAACGGCGAAGATGCTGCCGAGGACGAGGGCGCTGACGAGGGCGATGTGCCGGCCGACGCCGAGCCCGTTGCCGATGCGACCGCCGAGCCTGTTCCCACCGAGCCCCAGGGTGTCCCCAACTTTGACGACGAGCCCCAGGTGGCGATTGATACCGAGGGCGCGGTTGCCGAGAGCCACGAGGCCTCCGCTGCCGTCTTTGGCGGTGCTGCGACGGTTCCGGCAGGACCTGCGCATGAGGGCGGTCTGCCGCTCGTGGACGGCGCCGGCGAGGACCCGGGTGCCACGGTGGCCATGCCGGCTATGCCTCAGGAGTAGGTCTACGCGTTTATCACCATCACGTACCTGCGCCTTTGCCGTACGCAGATGAGCGGAGCGGCAAGTGATGCGCTGCGGGTATAATGGACAGCATTCAAACGGTGGGCACCGACGTGCCCGCAGGAGAGGAATGATCATGGGTAAGACTTTCAGCTTTGTCTCCGGCGCACTTTTTGGTGCTGCTGCCGGCGCTATTGTCGGCGTTGCTCTGGCCCCGCGCTCGGGCGCCGAGACCCGCGCCATGGCTGCCGATATCGCCAACGACGCCTGGGACAATATGCGCGACACCTACGAGCACAGCGCCGAGGAGGCCCGTGCTGCGGTGAATGACTTTGGCCCGATGGTCGACGCCAAGACCGACGACCTACGCGCCAAGGTCGATCTGGCCCGCGAGCGCATGGACCAGCTGCGCGAGCAGCTCAACGACGCCATTTCGGGCGGCAACGTGACGCCTGCCGCCGACGTCGTGGTCGAGAACGCTGTCGAGGCTGATACCGAGGCTGCGGAGCCCTCGACCGAGGCATAATGCGCGCCGGGGATTTTGTCGGCGCCAAGATCTATCGCAAGCCTACCGAGGACAAGCGCACCAAAAAGGACGGCACACCGCGCAGCCCTAAAAAGCTCGGAAAGATTCACTTTCCGGTCTTTACCCCGGGCGGTACGCGCGTGGTCGGCTTTATGGTCCGCCAGTCCGATATCGCGGGCATGATCGAGCGTCCCGACCGATTCGTAGCGCTCGACGCCATTGGTGTCTACGAGGGCGCCATTGCGGTCGATGACGTCAAGGACACGTACGATGCCGCCGCTGCCAAGCGCCTCGACATCAACCTGGACGATTGCATCATCTGGGTCGGTATGGACGTGCGCACGGAATCGGGCGACGTCGTGGGCTATTGCTCGGATGTTGAGTTCAAGCCGCGTTCGGGTATCGTGCAGACGTTTTACGTGACTGCCGGCACTGCCTCGAGTATGTTGGTGGGCGACACGCAGATGCCGCCGACGATGCTGCGCGGCTATGCGGACGGCGCAATGATCGTTTCGGACGAGGTCAAGTCGCTCGGGTATTCAGGCGGTGCGGCTGCCAAGGCCGCCGAGGCCAGCGTCGTGGTGGGCGACAAGGTCAAAAAGGGTGCCAAGGTGCTCGACGACAAGGGATCGGTTGCTGTGGACAAGGGTAGTCGCGCGCTGGGCAAGCAGCTCGGCAAGACGCGCGGCATGTTCAAGGCCTTTAAGGATGAATACCAAAAGGCGAGCGGAGGCTCGTCAAAAGCTACAAAATAGCGACGTACCAAATGATGGGAGGCAAGCCGGAGACCTGTTGCTCCGGCTTGCTGTGTTTATGGGGGAGGGCACATGCGCCAAAACGGATCCAACTTAAACGGGCGTTCGGGTGCGCGTCCGACGGCGCGCCGCGACCTGGGGCAGCTGCCCAGCGGTCAGCGCAAGCGTCACCGTAAGCCCGGCGCGATGTACCTCAACCATAGCCGCGGGTTTAGCGACCGCAGTGCGCGCATCGGCAACAGCCGTACGCCCCGTCGTTCGTCTCGCCTGCCCTACGCGCTCATCGCCGTGGGTTGCGCGCTCGTGCTGTTTATCGCTGCCGTCGTGGGCTACGTCAACCGCAGTGTGGACGTGGAACTCAACGGCCAGAAGACCGCGGTGCGCGTGGGCTCTACGCTGCAGAATCTCATCGACGACCAGGAGTTGACTGACACCTACGACGCAGGCGACCTGCTGGCCGTCGATGACAGCGTGCTCAAGCGCCATGGGGGCGAAAAGATGTCGGTGAAGGTCGACGGCAAGCGCGTGAAGCAGGGCAAATGGGATAGCCGCGAACTTGAGGGCGGCGAGAAGGTGACGGTCAAGGATGGCCGTAACACCTACGAGAAGCACGAGGTTCAGGCTACGGTTATCGAGCCCAAGCTCAAGGTCGAGGGTACGGGCGCTATCGAGTATGTGCAGACGTGGGGCGTCCAGGGCCGCTCCGAGGTGTGGGTTGGTGAGCAGTCGGGCAAGACGCAAGACCGCGGCGAGGTTGTGCCCGCCACCGATTGCGTTGTTGCGTGCGCCAGCGTGGCGCCCAAGGGCAACAAAAAGTACGTGGCGCTGACGTTTGACGAGGGTCCGAGCGGCGCTACCAAGCAGATTTTGCAGGTGCTCAAGGAAAAGGGCGTCACCGCGACGTTCTTCCTTTCGGGCGATGCGGCCGAGGCCTCGCCTGCCACGGCCAAGGCGATTGTCGATGCCGGGTGCGAGATTGGATCCAACAGCTACAGCGACGATTCGCTCAAGGGTCAGGACCGTGAGGCGGTGCGCGAACAGATCACGAAAGGCACCGATGCGATTAAGTCGGCGACCGGCGTGAAGACGATGCTGCTGCGTGCTCCCTACGCTGCCTTTGACGAGCAAAACTGGATTGATGCGATGGACCTGGTCTCCGCCGTGGTCTCGTGGAATATTGACTCGGGCGATTGGCTGCTCAACGGTGCCGACGAGCAGGTCTCGACGGTGCTCGATTCGGTGACGCCGGGCAATATCGTGCTGCTCACCGATAGAGACGAATGCGCCGGGCAGACGCTCGAGGCGCTACCGCAGATTATCGACGGCCTCATTGCCGACGGCTACAAGATCGTGACGCTCAGCGACCTGGTCAAGACGGACACGTCGCTGAGCAAAAGGCTCACCTCGCTGACGAAGGCCACCATGCCCAAGGACGCCGTGTTCCCCCAACTTGCCGAGGACAACGACACCACAGAGTAGTTATTGGGTAGTCATTTAAGAACGTCCCCAATGACTATGTCACGGATGCGTCAGCGTTTGGTATGCCTGCAATGTGCAGCGCATAAATTCGATGCCGCAGGGCGATGCTGATGCTATAGTTACTGCGGTTAATGAGGGTCAAGAGAAAGGTTACAGGTGAAATCCAAACCTCGACCAT
>USOG01000094.1 GCA_900556365.1 uncultured Collinsella sp. | reverse complement strand
ACCGACCACAAGTTTGCGGCCCTGCACGGTGCCGTGTGGTCGGGCGGCTCGTTTGTCTACGTGCCCAAGGGCACCAAACTCGATTTCCCGCTGCAGAGCTACTTCCGCCTCAACGCCAAGGGCGCCGGCCAGTTTGAGCACACGCTCATCATCGTCGAGGACGATGCCGACCTGCACTTTATCGAGGGCTGCTCCGCACCCAAGTACAACGTGGCCAACCTCCACGCCGGCGCTGTGGAGCTCTTTGTGGGCAAGCGTGCGCACCTGCGATACTCGACCATCGAGAACTGGTCCAAGAACATGTACAACCTCAACACCAAGCGTGCGCGCGTGGACGAGGACGGCGACATCGAGTGGATCAGCGGCTCCTTCGGCAGCCACGTGGGCTACCTCTACCCCATGAGCGTGCTCAACGGCCGTCGCGCCCGCTCGAGCTTTACCGGCATTACCTTTGCCGGCGCCGGCCAGAACCTCGATACCGGCTGCAAGGTCGTGCTCAACGCGCCCGACACCTCGGCAACCGTCGAGACCAAGGGTATCTCCAAGAGCGGCGGCATCCAGACCTTCCGCAGCTCCATCGTGGCCACGCCTAAGGCCGAAGGTTCCAAAGCAACCGTGAGCTGCCAGTCGCTGATGCTCGACGACCAGAGCCGCTCCGATACCATCCCCGCCATGGACATCCGCGCCAAGAACGTCGACATCGGCCACGAGGCCACCATCGGCCGCATCGGCGACGACAAGGTGTTCTACCTGATGAGCCGCGGCATATCGGAGGAAGAGGCCCGCACCATGATCGTCAACGGCTTTGCCAACCCGGTCTCCAAGGAGCTGCCGCTTGAGTACGCCGTCGAGATGAACAACCTGATCAAGCTCGAGATGGAAGGAGCGATCGGATAATGAAACAGGAAACCAACACCGCTGCTACCACGCTCGAGCAGGTCAACGCTATGCCGGCCGCCACTTGGGGCTGGCTCAAGATGAACCAGACCAAGCTCGAGCTTTCGGACGAACTTGCCGCCGCTCCCGCCGAGGCCGTTGAGGTCGAGGGCCTGGACGAGCAGTTTGCCGGCTCGGCCGACGCCTTCGATACCGCCATGGACGCCATGGCCGAGCGCTTCCCCGAGCGCCGTGCCTCCGCCCCCGGCGACGCCGTCGACCGCGCCCGCATCACGCCCGAGACCGAGCTCGACGTGCCCGCCACCTCCGTCTACCAGGCCGGCGCTATCAAGCTCGAAGAGGAGCTCTCCCCCGCTGAGGCCTTCGAGACCGGCATGGGCGAGGCCGCCTACACCTATCTGGCCGATCACGCCACCAAGCGCGTCGTCATCGATGTGCCCGCGTACGGACGCGCCACGGTTACCGTGCGCGTGAGCGGTGTCGACGCCGCCACGGCCATCGCCGCTATCGACGTCGTCGCCCGCCCGCAGGCAACGCTCGACTTGTGCATAGCCCTGGACTCCCCCGTTGCCGGCCAAGGCGTCGTGGGCTCCGTGCTACGCGTGTGCGCCCACGAGTACGCCACCGTCAACGTAACCTGCACGCAGACACTCGACGATAGCTGGATCGCACTCGACGACACCGGCCTGTTCCTGGACGAGGGCGCGCGCGTCAACGTGCAACACACCGTCCTGGGTGCCGGCGCCAGCGCCACCGGCCTTGCCGGCGACCTGCTGGGCGATACCGCCAAGGTCACCATCGATACTGACTACCTGGGCGCCCGCGAGCAGGTGCGCGACTTTAACTACGAGCTGCGCCACCGCGGTCGCAAGACCGAGTGCGAGATCGACGCCAACGGCGTGCTGACCGGCACGTCCAAGAAGGTCTACCGCGGCACCATCGACCTCGTGCACGGCTGCAAGGGTGCAACCGGCACCGAGCGCGAGACGGTGCTTTTGGCCAACAAGGGCGTCGACAACAAGACCGTTCCCGTCATTCTCTGCGACGAGGACGACGTTGCCGGCAACCACGGCGCCACCATCGGTCACGTCCGCGACGAGCAACTGTTCTACCTCGCCTGCCGAGGCCTTGACCAAAACGCCGCCGAAGACCTGTTCATCCGCGCCAAGCTGGAGGACGCCGCGCTTTCCGCCACCGACAAGCGCACCCGCGCCGCCGTCGTCCGCTTGGGCAACAACCTGATCGACAACTTTGAAGAGGAGCTCGCATGATCGACACCGAGCACGTTAAATGCGACACCTGTACTGCCCCCGAGCCCATGGAGCTCGACGCCAGCGACGAGGCTTCGCGCGGCTGGCCCACTGTGGACATCGAGACCAACCCCTACAAGGCGCAGTTCCCGCTGTTCCAGCAGCACCCCGAGATCGCCTTCCTCGATAGCGCCGCCACCGCGCAGCGCCCTGCCTGCGTGCTCGACGCCGAGCGTGACTTCTACCAGCGTATGAACGCCAACCCCCTGCGCGGCCTGTACTCGCTGTCCGTCGAGGCCACCGAGGCCATCGCGAAGGTCCGCCAGCAGATCGCCGACCTCATCGGCGCCTCACAGGCCAACGAGGTCGTCTTCACCCGCAACACGAGCGAGTCGCTCAACCTGGTCGCCAAGAGCTTTGCGCCAACGGTGCTCGAGCCCGGTGACGAGGTCGTCATTACCATCATGGAGCACCACTCCAACCTGATTCCGTGGCAGCAGGTCTGCCACGAGACCGGCGCCAAGCTCGTCTACCTCTACCCCACCAAGACCGGCCAGCTCACTACCGAGGAGGTTCTTGCCAAGGTTGGTCCCAAGACCAAGATTCTGGCCGTGGGTCAGGTTTCTAACGTGCTGGGCGTCGAGAACCCGGTCAAGAATCTCGGCAAGCTCGTGCACAAGTACGGCGGCTATCTGGTCGTCGACGGCGCGCAGTCGCTGCCGCACATGCCGGTCGATGTGGCCGATCTGGGCGCCGATTTCTTTGCCTTTAGCGCGCACAAGGCCATGGGCCCCATGGGCATCGGCGTCCTGTGGGGCAAGATGGACCTGCTCAACGCCATGCCGCCCATGCTCACCGGCGGCGAAATGATCGATTCGGTCACCGAGCAGGACGCCGTCTGGGCGCCCGTCCCCGAGAAGTTCGAGGCAGGCACGCAGGACGCCGCCGGCATCTTCGCCACAGGCGCCGCTCTCGACTACCTCGTCAACACGGTTGGCTACGAAAACATCCAGGCACGCGAGCAGGCACTCGTCCACTACCTTATGGGTGAGCTCATGCAGCTCGACTTTGTCCAGATCATCGGCTCCATCTACTGGGACAACCATCACGGCGTCGTCAGCTTTAACGTCAAGGGTATCCACCCGCACGACGTCGCGAGCATCATGGACATGGACGGCGTCTGCATCCGCGCCGGCCACCACTGCGCGCAGCCGCTGCTTACCTGGCTGGGTGTCGAAAACCTTGCCTGCTGCCGCGCCAGCGTGGCCTTCTATAACGACAAGGCCGACATCGACAAGTTCATCGCCGGCCTGCATCACGTTTGGAGCACGTTCAATGGGTAATCTGTACACCTCCACCACATTTATGGAGCACAACTCGCACCCCGACTATAAGTACGAGATGGATGCTCCCACGCACGAGCACGACGGCATCAACCCCAGCTGCGGAGACGAGCTCACCCTGCAGCTACGTGTCGAGAACAACGTGATCGAGGAGGCCTCCTTTACCGGCCACGGCTGCGCCATCAGCCAGGCCAGTGCCGACATCATGGCCGACCTCATCACCGGCGAGACCGTCGAGGAAGCTCACCGCCTGGCAGAGCTCTTCCTCGCCATGATCCGCGGCGAGCAGCTCTCCGAGGAAGACCTGGAAGACCTGGACGAGGCCGCCCAGCTTCAGGACATCTCGCACATGCCCGCCCGCGTCAAATGCGCCGAGCTCGCCTGGCGCACCCTCGACGGCATGCTCGAGGGGCAAGCTAGCCAGTAGCGTATGCTCCGAATCCAAGGTTTTTGATTGCCGAGCCGCCCGATACGGGCGGCTCTGTTTTTACCTAATGAGCGCCGGACGCACGAAGTCCGCGCGTCCGGCGCTCCGTCTGTCATTTACCACACAGCAGACGCGAACATGGGCGTTTTCCACAGCACCAAAGGCCTGCGGCAGGGCCCCGGACCCGCCAAGCAATGCGCCAAGCCCCGTTCTGCTGAGCTCCGACTCGCTTCGCGCCTGCCGCAGAAGGGTCCCATAGGATGCGGCGTGCATTTTTGCGAGTATTCAGCACGCCAAGCTGTGTGTATACGCATCGGAAGCGTTAATCAACGTCTCCAGGCGCATAAATATTGTGTTTTAGACCAGACATCGCGGTCTGACGGGACGCAGGCACGTGCTTCGGGGGCGCAACGGCGGGAATCAATAGCTTCGGGACCCGTATGTTGCAAGATTGCGGCGGTGCCGACAGCAAAACGATGCTGAAAACTCCGTTTTTTGCACGGCGCAGACGGGGGTAGGCACGGGCAAACCCGGACCGAGCCGTTATTTTATGCAAGATGGCGATTTTTCTATGCATATTAAGAAGTGCAGTTACCGTACCAAGCTTTTAGAACAATGGTTGTGGCATATGGGCGACCCCAGCTGCGGTGCACAGGCAGTCCTACGCCACGTTTCGGCCAGTCTGCACCGCCGTTCGTGCACAGGCACGCACGATACGAGAAACGGTACTTTTGCCAATCCCCGTATATCGCTCAATCTGACGCACCGTAAAACCGGCATCGTGCAATCCAAGAATGACGATATTGCGCTGCGCCGACGGCGCGGCTTTAACCCCGTTGAGCGGAACCCCGAGCCCCTTCGCCAACTTTTCGGCAAAGGCATGCCGCTCCCACTCCGTCTCTTCCAGAACGGGCATCGCTGGATCGCAGCCGTCGGGCGTCGAAAGTGAATGGGCAATAAAGCCCTCGGCAGAACCAAAAAGCTCAAGCACGCAAGAAGGATCAGAAAATCCCCTCGCGACATCAGCCGCGTCACCGTCGTAAGCGCACAAATGCTCCGCAAAGCTGCTCCAGGGATAACGCTCAATGAGACTGATGCCCACCTCCTGCGGATCGGCGTGTACGGAGCGAATAGCCTCCATCACCTGCCAGTCGGTATCGAGCGAGCGCCGGTCAAAACGGTTCTGGAACAGATGCCCTGTGCGCCCCGTGCGTTTATTGAACCGCCGCGCGTACGTCAAAAGCAACCGGTGCATCGCCGCGCTCATCCTGTCCTCGTAATCCGTAAGCACCAAATGCACGTGATTGCCCATAAGGCACCAGGCGATAACCGTCACACCCTCCTCGCAGCAGCACTCGCGCATCAGCTCCAAAAACTCCCACCGGTCTTCATCGCCCTCAAAGATGAGCTGCTTGCCCGTACCGCGGGCACAGACATGGTAAAAGCCGGTAACCGTTCTCCAAACGCGCTGCATGGCGCTCCCTTCGCCGGGATCTGCTTGCCATCCAATACAGCACGATTGAAGCGTGCCATCAAAACATTCACGCAAAACAATACACTCGCGCGGCCAAAGGCAGTAATCAGGCGGCGAACGGCACCGTTGCAACAGGTCAACCCCTGCAACGCTTACAAGAGCTGACCACAAGCTTGCCCAAGAAGGACCCCCTCTACGGAAGTTCACGACCACATAACATAGGGTTAAACCGTTTCAATTAAAACTTCCGGACTTCTCGCTACGAAAACTGAGCCGTTCGCCGAATATTCCGTGCATTTCGCGGTATTATAGGGGCTGCATGTCATGTCCCTTTCGAAGGGTCGCCCGGCAATCGCCAGCCACGACCCCCAGACGGGACGCCAACACGATAGAGAGGAGAGGCATGCAGTACTCACAGGAAGTGGAGAACATGTGCCCCGTTGCCAAGGGTGCATACCACGGCCCCGCACCCATCCCTGAGGAGGGCAAGTGGGTCCAGGCTAAGGAGATTT
>USOG01000093.1 GCA_900556365.1 uncultured Collinsella sp. | reverse complement strand
ATCTTCCACGGCGTGCATATCACCGATAGCGCGCTCGTGGCGGCTGCCGACCTCTCCGATCGCTACATCGCCGACCGCTTCCTGCCAGACAAAGCCATCGACTTGGTCGATGAAGCGGCAAGCCGCCTGCGCATGGAGCTCGATAGCATGCCGGTCGAGATCGATGCCACCACGCGTCAGCTCACCCAGCTGCAGATTGAGGAGCAGGCGCTCATGAAGGAGGCCGATGACGCCTCCAAGGAGCGTCTGGAGGCCCTGCGCCAGGAGATCGCCGAGGTCCAAGAAAAGCTCAACGTGCAAAAGGCCGGCTGGCTCAACCAGAAGAACGCCATCGACCACGTGCAGGAGCTTAAGGGCCAGCTCGACGAGGCCAAGAGCGAGGAGGAGCGCGCGACGCGCAACGGCGACCTGGGCCGTGCGTCCGAGCTGCGCTACTCCGTGATTCCGGGTCTGCAGCAGCAGATTCAGGATTCCGAGGCCGCGCTCGAGGCACAAAAGCAGCAGGACGGCGAGGGCCTCAACGAACAGGTGACCTCCGATGAGATCGCCGAGGTCGTGAGTGCCTGGACTGGCGTGCCCGTGTCCAAGATGATGCAGGGCGAGCTCGACAAGCTGAAGGGCCTGGAGGGTGAGCTGCATAAGCGCGTCATCGGCCAGGACGAGGCGGTCTCCGCCGTTGCCGCGGCCGTGCGTCGCAGCCGTGCGGGCCTCTCCGATCCGGACAAGCCCATCGGCAGCTTCTTCTTCCTGGGCCCCACCGGCGTGGGCAAGACCGAGCTCGCCAAGGCGCTTGCCGAGTGCCTGTTCGATGACGAGCGCGCACTCGTGCGTATTGACATGTCCGAGTACATGGAGAAGTTCAGCGTCCAGCGTCTGATCGGTGCGCCCCCGGGATACGTGGGTTACGACGAGGGCGGCCAGCTCACCGAGGCCGTGCGCCGTCGTCCGTACTCCGTGATCTTGCTCGACGAGATGGAGAAGGCTCACCCGGATGTCTTTAACGTGCTGTTGCAGGTGCTTGACGACGGCCGTCTGACCGATGGCCAGGGTCGCCAGGTGTCCTTCAAGAACACGATCATCATCATGACTTCTAACGTGGGCTCCAAGGCTATCGCCGAGCTTTCCGGCAAGGACGAGGAGGAGATGCGCCATCAGGTTGACGCGGCCATGGCTCAGACCTTCCGCCCCGAGTTCCTCAACCGTATCGACGACATCGTGGTGTTCCATCCGCTCGGAATGGCGCAGATCGAAAAGATCGTCGATATCCAGCTCGCCGACGTCCGCGCACGTCTTGCCAAGGAGCGCATGACGCTTGCCATCACCCCGGCGGCCAAGCAGATGCTCGCCGTGGGCGGCCTGGACCCGGTCTTTGGTGCCCGCCCGCTCAAGCGTCTGGTGCAGCGCGAGGTCGTGGATGCCATCGCGGCCGCTATTATCGACGGCACGGTGCGTGAGGGCGATCAGGTGACGGTCGATGTCGACAAGGACGGCGGCTTTACCGTCGTGTGCGACAACACGCCGGCGGCCACCTACGAGGTCCCCGACGCCGAGTAAATTTTGGGGCAGGCTTTAAAACCGCCCCTCATCGCAAAACGCCAAGGACGGCGGATCCAATCGGGTCCGCCGCCCTTTTTCGTGCGACAATCGATGATGTTGAACGGATGCGATGCAAGGAGCTATGCAGATGAAAGACGAGATCAAGACAAGCGCGCCGGCGACCGATGCCGCACCCGCCGCACCCAAGCCTGCACCTAAGCCGGCGCCCAAGCCGCGCGACCCCTACATCCGTGCCGAGAACGAAGACGACGACGGCTACGATCCCTACAGCGATCGCCGCCCCGAGCGCGAGCCGATGTTCGAAGCCGACCCGTGGCGCTGAGTGCCACCAAAAAGTTGCGGTGAAATAGGGACTGTTTTGCGGTTTGACCAGCAAAAACAGTCCCTATTTCACCGCAACTGCGTTAGGGGTTTGGACGTTGGGCGGCTGTCTTCGGGCTGGCTAGTCCTGGGCTTTGATGCTCGGTAGCAGGATCTGCGCGAGGTAGTCGGTCTCGAGTTTGGTCGCGGCGTCGGCTTTGCCGTCTTTGCCGACCAGTACGTTCTTGATCTGGCTATAGGTGTAGCGGTTGCCGGTCGTAAGCTCGACAAGCTCAATGGCCGTGTCCATGGGGTAGGTTGACACGGGATTCTGCGTCCGTCCGTTGATGGTCTGGGGCACCACGTACGGATAGACGGGGCCGCTGGCATAGACGGTATAACCGTTGCCCAGACTGACCGTGCCCAAAACCGTATCGCCGTCATCGGGCGTAAAGGTCTCGCCATCGCGCACGGCGACGAGCGTCACGAGCGGCGTATTGGCGTCGTCGCCCAGATAGATGCATAGCGTGCTGCCGTTTTGCCAAGTTGCGACCTTGCCGTACCACTCGACGGGAATATCGAGCTGGTAGAGGTCGGTTGCCTTGTGGCGAGCGTCAGCATCACGGGATGCCTGTGCCTTTTGCGCGCTCACGGCATTGACGGCGGCGTCACGTCGCGCGGTTGCTGCCTGCTGGAGCACTTTGGCAGCCGCGGCGGAGCTCGCACCGCCCTCTTCGGCATACTTGGCGGCGGCATCGATCTGGTCGTCAGTCACCGTGTCGGCCGAAGGCACCTTGAGCTTAAAGGTGGCCTGGGCACTTAAATCCTGTCCATCGCTCTTAACGGTGACCTGCGTCTTGGTGGTCGGGACGGTGTAGATGGTGCCGTCGGCCGCGATGGGGGAGGCAGCGATGGAGAGCGTGTAATCGCCGGGCAGCAGTTTGATGCCGCGGCCGTGCTCGTCAACATAGAGCGTTTCGCTCACGGAGGAGCCATCAGCGTCCTGACCGCTCACCTGTACGGGAATCTTGGAGCCGGCGGAACAGTCGAGGCCCGCGGCATGCACGCCAATCTGCACCGACATCATCGTGTGGGCATTGGCGGCGGTGATGGCAGCCTGCTCTTGCCGGTATCCGTTCCAGGCTGCGTAGCCTGCGCCGCCGGCGACGAGCGCGACGGCCACAACGCCGGCAACCATCAGGTTGCGGCGCTTGGGCGACATCTTACGATGACGAACCTCGGCTTCGCGTGCCGAAGGAACGGACGGTAGGGGAATATCGCCCATGGCGATGGTCTCGTCCACGGCAGGAGCGGAGCCCAGGCCGGGAAGCTCGCGGGTCAGGGAATCTTCGGCCGGCAAGCTGCCGAGCAAGATGGTTTCCTCGCTCGTGTCGGATTCGGGCTGGTCGTCGGCCTCGCATTCGGTGTCTTCGTGATCTGCCTCATCTTCGGCAGGCTCAACGTCGTCTGCATCCTGATCATCGGACTGCGCCTCGGCTTCCGACTCATCCTGCACATCAACGCCCGAATCGTCAAACGCAATCTCATCAAGTGAAATCCGGTCTAGGCTCTCCAGGGCTTCGGCACACGCTTCTGCATCTTGGGCCGCATTCTCTTGGCCCATCGTCTCATCATTCATACATCCCCCAAGCTCAATATCGGGACAACAATGTACCCAAAATTGGGGTCACATAGAGCTGTCAGGCGATTGGAAATCTGATTTTATCTGTGAGAGAGGTTTTGCATATGTGCGTGAATGCGCGCAGCAACAAAAAGCCCCGGAAAGCGGACGAATCGCTTTCCGGGGCTGCACATGACGCGCGATTGCGGCATCGGCTAAGTTTGCCTACATCCAAATGTGGACGGAATAAACATGTTACTCGGCGTGAGCGTAATCAACCTTGGCGCGGCGAGCAGTAGCCTTCTCCCAATCGCTGGTTCCCTCAAAGACGTCCTGCTTGTAGGGATTGCGGCCGAGCTTCTTGGCGCGGTAGGCGATGTAGATGATCGCGGCGACGTTGGCGACCAGTGCGGCGATCGAGACCGCGGTAGCGGCGCCGGGGTCGAGCGTGGAGTGGGTCACAAAGATGGACTCCTCCTGGAAGTACGGGAACACCTGGGCAAACATGCACCAAATAGCAAGCGTAAAGGCGCGGTTCTGGATCCAGCCGCCCTTGTTCCAGATAAAGGCGGCGACGGTGGGCGCCAGCAGCAGCGCAAAGCCGCAGAACCAGGAGTGGGTGGGCAGGCAGTTGTAGGTGTAGCAGAAGTTCCAGATATCGTAGGCGATGATGTAGACCCAGGTCATATCGGGCCACAGCATGTCGGTCTGATCCTCGGAGGCGTAGACGCTCCACCAACCGGTCATGCAGAAGATGTTGATGATACCGGCGATGCCGTTGAACACGTTGTTCCAGCCGGCCAGCTGCGTGGCACCTTCGGAGGTGACCCAGGTGGACTCGCCCAGGACAAAGAAGTGATAGGCGCTCTCAAAGTCGGACACGACGGCGATCATGATGTTGATGGCGACGATCACAAACGGCCATGCGCGGAACCAATGCGCCTTGCCAATCTTGCCCCACTGGTACTTAATGGCAATGAAGCCCCAGCAACCGGCCAGCGCCGCGTATACCTTGGCGTAGTGGAACCAGCTGTTCTGGTACACATGGGTGGGGTTGGTGAGCGCCCACTCGGCACCCTGCGAGACGCCGATGGCGATGGCGACGCAGTAGATGGTCATGGCCAGCGGAGCCACGCCAAAGATGATTGCCGCGCCTAGCTTGGTGCGGCGGCCGACCTCGTTGAGCACGATCAGGCCGATAAAGACCATGGCCCAGCCGGCCCAGTGGATAAGGGTATCGCTACCCCAAACATCGAACAGCATGCTGCTCTCCTTTCACACGTCCGCGGCCCCTCTTCTGATCGCGGGCAGTTTGGCCAAATGTCGTCAGTTCTGGGGCTTACGCTCCGGATACTTGGCGGTATAGCCCTCGATGTGGAGTGTCGAGGCGATGATTTCCTTGACCGTCTCGTCGGGCACATCGGGGTGCGTGCGGATATACATCAACAACCCCATGATGAGGGTGTAGAACGTCTCGTAGACATGGTCGATGCGTAACTCATGATGGGCGATAAAGTCCACCACGGTGGTGTCGCAGATATACTGCGCCACGCGCTGGACCACGTTGTGCAAAAAGCCGCCGTAGAGCGCGCCGCTGCTCGAGGTGAGCGTGCTCGGCAGCTCGTGGCCGCTGGCGACCAGACGCTTAAAGAGCGGGGCGATGGTGTCGAGCGCGCCCTCGATGTCGCCAACCGTGCGGCTGGCGTTCCACTGCTCGAGCTCGGAGATAAAGCCGTCGATCGCCTCGTCCATGACGGCGGTGACGGCGGCGTCCATATCGGCAAAGTAGTGGTAGAACAATGAACGCGTGCAGCCGGCTCGCTTGGTCACGGCCGATACCGATAGGTGGGACACGCCCAGCTCGGAGCTTACGGTACGTACGGCATCGAGGATCTCGCGACGGCGTTCGTCGCCCGTCAGGCGCTTTGCCGCGCTATCGGATGCGGGAACGGCATCGACCACAGAGGTATCTGCTGTGTTGTTGCCCATGTTTTGCCGCCTTTCATCCCCTTTTGCCTGACCGTTCGCCTAACAGTCTTGAATATTGTTGACGGTTCGTCAATACTATTTTTGACACAATGTCAACAATGGCGGGTGAACGGCATGGGGGCATGCCCGGCCTGCAAAAAAAGAGGGGCGCTGCGGCCTCGTCGGGCTGCGGCAAGAGAAGGGACAACCATGATTCTCAACGGACCGGGGATTAGCTACACCGAGCCCGATATCGGTTCGGAGTTCGTGCCGCCGCTGCCGGAGCATCCGCGCGAGGCCATTGTCAAGCTGTGCGAGCACTGCACCAACCGTTTGTTGCATCGCGACGAGCTGCTGGGCTACGAGTACTGGTCGTTTGCCGAGGCCGCGACCGACGAGCAGGCCGAGGTGCTCTGCAAGATGAAGATGCGCCGTCCCTACACGCTGCCCGAGATGGTCAAGCTCACCGGCATGCCCGAGGCCCA
>USOG01000092.1 GCA_900556365.1 uncultured Collinsella sp. | reverse complement strand
TTTTCGAAAGCCTGATGACTGTCGTCATGCTGGTAAAGCATGCCATGGCGACGGGTTTTATGCCAATATCATCGAGGGTGTCGATATTGTTGAGCAGGTATTCGAGTACGCTTTGCTCGGTTTCGGATAGCTTTGCGGCTGAGTAGAGCTTGGAAATCTGCTTTTTATCAACCATCGGTGCCCCTTCCCGCCGGACGTGTGTGGCCGCTTCCGTTGCGTAAATAATAACTCCTTGGGGAATTCCTTTCCCGCCTTGCAGCCGGGGCGGGAAGCGGCCCTCCATGCTGGATACAATATTCAAACACAGGCGAACCATGCAATATTGAATGTGCTATTTGGGGGTTTCGATATGAAACTTACGGTCATAGGTGGCGGTGGCGTCCGCTCCATGTTTTTGGCAAAGAGCATAGCCCAGCAGGCGTCATCGCTTGGGATCGACGAACTTGTGTTTATGGACAATGATCCCGAGAAGCTGCGCATCTACGGTGGCCTTGCCGCCCATGTCTCGGGCATGCTTTGCCCCGCGCTTAATTTTTCACTGACGGGCGATGCAGTCGAGGCCGTTAAGGACGCCGATTACGTGATCACGACGATTCGCGTCGGAGGGGACCACATGCGCGTTCGCGATGAGCGCATTGCTCTTTCACATGGGGTTCTTGGCCAAGAGACGACTGGCGCAGCCGGCGTGTCTTTTGCCATGCGCTCCGTCCCTGCGCTTGCTTCGTATTGCGAGTTAATCAAGAAGTACGCAAAGCCGGGCGTCAAGGTGTTTAACTTTACTAATCCCGCTGGCGTTGTATCTCAGGCCCTACGCGATATGGGCTATGATTTTACTTATGGCATTTGCGATGCCCCCTCGGGCATGTTGCATCAGTTTGCCGAGTATAAAGGCGTTGATCCCGCATCGGTTCAGGGCGAGTGCTATGGACTCAACCACCTCTCGTTCTTCCGCAATGTGACGGTTGACGGCGAGGACATCATGCCCGACTTGATCCACGACGACGGGGCATATGCTCATACAGATCTTAGGTTCTTCGAGAAGGATCTCGTTCTAAATCGCGGATGCGTGCCAAATGAGTACCTATACTATTTCTACTATCGCGAGCGCGCCGTTGCCAACGTTCTCTCTTCGCCCCAGACGCGCGGCGAACTAATCGAAGAAATTAATCGAGAAATGACGAGCGAGCTTGCATCTATCGATATTGAGAACGACTTCGAAAAGGGCCTCGCGTGCTTTGAGAAGTGGTACGGAATGCGCGAAAACAACTACATGGCGGCCGAGACAGGTATTCACCGCGACAAGCCGTGGACGTTTGACGTGTACGGCAAAGATGCTGGCGGATACGCAGGTGTTGCGCTCCGTTTCATGGATATTGCTCGCTCTGGCAAGACGCAGCAGATGATCCTGTGCACCCCTAACAATGGCGCCATCCCCGGCCTTCTCGATACAGATGTCATCGAGTCAACGTGCGATATCTCCACCGATGGCTGTGTACCGCATCGCGTCGAAGTCGATTCTGTGCCCGCGGGAAACCTCGAATTGATTCGTCGCGTCAAGTACTACGAGCGCACCGTGGCGCGTGGCATCGTTAACCGATCGAAGCGCGACATTGTCGAGAGCCTCGCGATGCACCCGCTCGTTAATTCGTACTCCTTGGCGAAAGACATCGCCGCGCAGTACTTTGAGCTTAACCGCGACTACATCGACGGCTGGACAGACTAGTCTGGACGTTAAAACTAGAAATCATGGATGGGCGGACCGGCGTTTATATTGGCGCTCGTTCGCCCTGCCTAGTAAGAAAACGGGTATAGAGTGAACTTGCGAGAGAACTTCAATGTCTTTCTGGAATCGGGCGATCGGGCGAAGGGATGCCGGAGTGGCTGCACGATGGCGTTATATATCCCCTTGTTTGTTATGAGCGCGCTTCAAATTGGTGTATCAAACGTTGCAACTGAGCTCGCCTATATCAATCCGTCCATTACGCTTATTTGCACTGTGGTCGCGGCCTTTTTAAACCTGCTTCTATCGAATGTGGCTTTTTCATTATTTGCCGTCGACCGGTCCAAAGAGACGGTGCAACCTGCTCGAACCCCTCCGGTTTATCTCTTGGCCTCGACGGTTCCCCTCCAGATTTCTGGGGCGCTGCTAATTTATTTGGTTCACTTGATTTTATCGGCAATTGTAGTCTTTGCCTCGCTTGCGAGCAGCCAGCTCGGGGTGTTGTGCTCGCTTGTGGTGGCAGTAATCGTGACGCTTCTTTCCGCGTCGTTCGTATTCGTGTTAATTGAAGATGCGGACGTGGAGCAGAGGGGACTACGAGGCATTCGGTTTGCACCACGCTACATCATGCGTTCGGTCACGGTGCTTCGTTCCTCCTGCAGGGAAATCGCGCGTCCCGCAACGCTGCTGGTGGCATGGAACCTGGTTGCAAGTTGCGCTATCCAGGTTCTTGTTGGATGGGTAGTTTCGAGTGCGGCGCTGCCGTCGGCACTTTCAGTGACGGCGCTTGTACATGAGGGACTTTATTATGGGGCGTTTGCTTATATGCTGCTTTTGCTAGTTCATTGTGCGGTTGCGAGTTGGCTCGAAATTGACGTGCTCATGGGGGTGTCCTTGTGCGTATCCGAGCAGGCGCGATAGCCCGAAGATGAAGCCGCGTTTTCGACATTGAGTTTCTGCGTACCTTGCTTTCTAAGCAGAATTGGCGCGCCATCTGTTAACGATCGTTTTCCAAGAATTCTTTTGTTGCTCATTTTATAGACTTCTCATTGCTATAATCGCCCACCGCTCTAGATGATCGGAGAGGTTTTCCTATATGGCTCAAACAAAGCAAGGTGGTATCGCACTCAGTCAGTGGCTCCCGCTTATCGGGCTCGCCTGCTGCGCGTTCGTGTTCAACACGTCGGAGTTTATGCCCATCGGCCTTCTGACTGATATCGCCGCATCGTTCTCGCTCACCGAGGCCCAGGCAGGCATCATGATCTCGGTCTATGCTTGGGGCGTCATGCTGCTGTCGCTGCCACTCATGGTGTTTGCCTCGCGCTTTGAGTTCAAGTGGATGCTGCTCGGCGTGCTCGCCGTGTTTTCTCTGGGTCAGTTCCTGTCCGCTGTGGCACCGACATATCCCATCCTGGTCTGTGCGCGCCTGGTGGTCGCTTGCGCACATGCCGTGTTCTGGTCGGTCGCCTCGATTATGGCCTCGCGCCTGGTTGACGCCCGCCACGGGGCGCTCGCCATCAGCATGATCGCCACGGGCTCGTCTATCGCGCAGATTTTCGGCCTGCCCCTCGGTCGTGCCATCGGCCTGGCCGTGGGCTGGCGCATGACGTTTGCCGTGGTCGGGGTCTTCTCTGCCGCCGCGGTGGTGTACCAGGCAGCGGTGTTCCCGGCCATGCCGGCGGGTGAGCGCTTTACCGTTAAGCAGCTGCCCGAGCTGCTCAAGAACCCGTTCCTGATCGCGCTCTACGCGGTCACGGTCTTTATGGCGACCGGCTATTACGCAAGCTACAGCTATATCGAGCCCTTCCTGGCGCAGGTCGCGCACGTCGATGCGGGTGCCATCACCATGACGCTGACGGCGTTTGGCTGTTCTGGTCTGCTCGGAAGCTGGCTGTTTGGCCGCCTGTTCGATGGGCATCGCTTCCCGTTCTTGGCTATCACGCTCTCCGGCGTGCCGGTGGCTCTGCTGCTTATGGCCCCCGCAGCCTCGGCGCTCGTGTTGGTGCTTGCCATCTGCGCATTATGGGGTTGCTGCGCCACGGCCTTTAACGTGGCGTTTCAGGCCGAGCTCATCAAGTACACGCCGGCAGATTCGTCGGCCGTCGCCATGTCGATCTTCTCGGGCCTGTTCAATCTGGGTATCGGCACGGGCACCGCGATCGGCGGCGCCGTGGTGTCGGGTCCCGGTATCGCTTGGATTGGCTTCGTGGGCGGGGCGATTACCGTCGTGGGCGTCATCCTCGCCATCACCGTACTGTTCCCGGCCATACGCCGTGCCAAACCCGTTGCCTAATCACGTCCTCTCATCAGTTGCGGTGGAATAGTTCCTGTTTAAGGCCTCTGAAGGCCCAGGCAGGAACTATTCCACCGCAACTTATTTTGGGGGAGAGGATACAAGCTGGGCATACAATGGATGTCGTTGTGTTGAGCTTACCGGGAGGTTGCTATGTGGGCATACGAGACGACGTTCTATCAGATCTATCCGCTGGGCTTTTGTGGAGCTCCGCGCGAGAATGCCGCGCCCGTTGCCGAGGATGAGCTTGCCCAGGCCGCCAACGTTGCTCCTAACCCCGATGCTCCTATCATGAAAATTGCCCAATGGTCCGACTACCTGCAGGAACTCGGCGTTGGCGCTGTTCTGATCAACCCGCCGCTCGAATCCGATAGCCATGGCTACGACACGCGCAGCCTGCGCCACATCGACCGCCGCCTGGGTGGGGATGCCGATTTTGCCGCCGTATGCGAGACGCTGCACGACCACGGCATTCGCGTGGTGCTCGATGCCGTCTTTAACCATGTGGGCCGTGGCTTTTGGGCCTTCCGCGATGTGCAGGAGCGCAAGTGGGACTCGCCCTACAAGGACTGGTTCCACATTAGCTTTGACGGCGACTCCTGCTATGGCGACGGCTTTTGGTACGAGGGCTGGGAAGGCCATTTTGAGCTTGTGAAGCTCAACCTGCAAAACCCCGCTGTGGTCGATTACCTGCTTGAGTCTGTGCGTCACTGGGCCGAGGTCTTTGGCGTCGACGGCCTGCGCCTGGACGTCGCCTATATGCTCGACCGCGACTTTATGCGCCGCCTGCACGCCTTTACCCGTGAGCTCAAGCCCGACTTTGTGCTGATCGGCGAGACGCTCCACGGCGACTACAACCAGATCGTCAACGACGAGATGCTCGACTCCTGCACCAACTACGAGTGCTACAAGGGCCTGTACTCCAGCTTTAACTCGGTCAATATGTTCGAGATCGCGCACTCGCTGCACCGTCAGTTTGGCGGCGATCCCTGGTGCATCTACCGCGGCAAGCACCTGCTGTCGTTTGTCGACAACCACGACCTGCCGCGCCTGGCAAGCATCCTCACTGACAAATCGTGCCTGCGTCCCGCCTATGGCATGCTCTTTGGCATGCCAGGCATCCCGTGCGTCTACTATGGCAGCGAGTGGGGAATTGCTGGTGAAAAGGGCGGCCCCGATGGCGACTGGGCGCTGCGCCCTGCGCTCGATGAGCCTGCGCCCAACGAGCTGACGGCCTTCATCACGCAGCTGGCGCACCTGCGCTCGGCAAACGACGCGGCGGCCCGTGCTCTCAACTACGGTGCCTATCGCAACGTGGTGATCCAGAACAAGCAGCTGCTGTTCGAGCGCGCCTGCGACGACGTGACGGTGCTCGTGGCGGTGAACGCCGTGGACGAGCCTTACACCTTTGGCGCCGGCGAGCTCAACGGCTCCTTCGTCGACCTGCTTGCCGACGGCGTGCCCACGGTCGAGCTGACGGGTTCCCTTGAGCTTGCACCCTACGAGGTGCGCTATCTGTTGAGAGCCTAGCCCATGGCCGTGTCTGACGAGGGCTATCAACATATTGAGCATGGGTTTGAGCCCGTGTTCGACCAGCACTCGCGCGTTTTGGTGCTCGGGTCGTTTCCCTCGGTGCTCTCGCGTGCCAATGCCTTTTATTACGGCAACCCTCAGAATCGCTTTTGGCGTGTGATGGCCGCGTGCCTCGGTGTGCCTGTTCCGCCCAACGAGGGCGATTCTTTGGCAAGCGGTGAGCCCGCGATGCTCGATGCCTCCATTGCCGCCAAGCGGGCCATGCTGCTGAACGGCGGCGTGGCCCTGTGGGATGCAATCGAGAGCTGCGACATTAAGGGCTCGAGCGACGCGAGCATTCGCAACGTTGTGCCGGCACATATCGAGCGCATTACCGATGCCGCGCC
>USOG01000091.1 GCA_900556365.1 uncultured Collinsella sp. | reverse complement strand
TCCGAAAAGAGTGCCCTGTTCATGGCGCGCACGACGCGCTTCCACGAGTTTGCCCGCAGCTTGACGACCACCCTGGGTGTCGAGGTGAGCCTGGCCACTCCCGATTCACCGACTGCGGCGCACGACTTTGACCTGCTGATTCTCGATTCCGATGGCATCCGCAGCGACCGCATCGATCAGATTGCCAAGTGGCTTGACGATCGCGGCGGCGTCCCCATGTTGGTGATCGTCGACGACGAGGCGCTCGGCACCCTGCGCCTGCCCAATCACGCGCATGCCGACTTTGTGTGCCCCACGGCGACGCCCAACGAGCTCAAGGCTCGCGCGCAGCGCTTGATGGGCGAGGAGGAGACCGTTACCGCCGACGATGTGCTCAACATCGATAACCTCGAGATCAACCTGGCCACCTACCAGGTGACGCTCGATAACGAGCCCATCGACCTGACGCTGATGGAGTACTCGCTGCTGAGCTTTTTGGCGACGCATCCCAACCGCGCCTACAGCCGCGAAGTGCTGCTGCACCGCGTGTGGGGCTTTGAGTACTGCGGCGGCACGCGCACCGTCGACGTGCACATCCGACGCATCCGCTCCAAGGTGGGCCCGCAGATCGCGGCACACATCACCACCGTCCGCGGCGTGGGCTATCTGTTTAAGGACTAGATTTCCACCACAAAGGGGACAGGCACCTTTGTGGTGGTTTTGACGCAGGTGCGGGTTCCTTTCGGGCCTGCAACAGAACTTAAGCCTTCCTAAAAGATTGCGTTCTCATACACGTGCACCCGCATATTGGGGTACAACTCAACGTGAACAATGATGGCCCGCCACATGTTTGGCGGGCCTTTGGTTATTTGACGAAAGGATCGCAGCTATGAGCGAGTACGATTCCCAGCGTCCCCAGGATGCGGGCAACGCCGGCGAGACCCAGCAGCAGCCGCGTGTGCAGGTGGAGTCGACGCCTGCCAGTAGCAACATTCCCTACGTGCAGGCCTACGACACGCAGACCGGCAAGCCGCTGGGTGGCCAGCAGGTTGTGAACAAGCACACGGTGGTCAAGACCAAGACCAAAAAGCTGCCGATCTTTATTACGGCACTCGCCGGCTGTGCCTGCGGCGCCCTGCTGGTCATCGCGCTCATTATGAGTGGCACGCTCAATATCGGTGGCGGCAAGAATGCCGTGACGGCGGGTGCTTCGGGTTCATCGACGCAAAAGATTACGATCGACTCCGAGGACACCACACTTGCCGAGGCCGTCTCTGCCAAGGCCCTGCCCTCCGTGGTTTCCATTACCGCCACTTCGAGCGGCGGCCAGAATGGCTCGCTTTCGCAGTCTGCTGACGAGTCGGACAGCTCGGGCAGTGTCGGTTCGGGCGTGGTGCTCGATACCGAGGGCCACATCCTCACCAACAACCACGTGGTCGATGGCTATGACCAGTACGTGGTGACCATGGACGACGGCACCACCTACGAGGCCGAGTTCGTGGGCAACGATGCTTCGAGCGACCTGGCCGTCATCAAGCTCAAGGACGCCGACGCCTCCAAGCTCACGCCGATCGAGATCGGTGATTCCTCCAAGCTCAACGTGGGCGAGTGGGTCATGGCGATCGGCTCGCCGTTCGGCAACGAGCAGTCTGTCTCCACGGGCATCGTGTCGGCGCTGTATCGCTCCACGGCCATGAGCTCTACCAGCGGTAACACCATCTATGCCAACATGATCCAGACCGATGCCGCCATCAACCCGGGCAACTCCGGCGGCGCGCTCGTTAACGACAATGGCGAGCTCGTGGGCATCAACTCGCTCATCGAGAGCTACTCGGGCTCCAGCTCGGGCGTGGGCTTTGCTATTCCCGTTAATTACGCCAAGAACATTGCCGACCAGATCATCGACGGCAAGACGCCGGTGCATCCGTACATGGGCGCTACGCTTTCGAGCGTCAATGCGCTCAACGCCCGCACCAACAAGCTGAGCACCGATAGCGGCGCGTATGTGGCGAGCGTCGTTGAGGATGGTCCTGCCGCCAAGGCCGGCATTCAGGAGGGTGACGTTATCACCAAGCTGGGCGACGACGAGATCACGAGCGCCGATGGCCTGATCATCGCGCTGCGCAGCCACGAGGTGGGCGAGAAGGTCGAGATCACGCTTATGCGCGGCAAGGAAGAGAAGAAGGTCACGGTTGAGCTGGGCTCCGATGAGGAACTGCAGAACCAGCAGCAGGACGACAGTTCGACCGACACCGGCAACGGCGGTATTACCGACGAGCAGCTGCGCCAGTACCTGGAGGAGCTGTTAGGCCAGCAGGGCCAGGGTCAGGGCTACGGCCAGGGCTACTAGCGAGCTGTATCGCACATACCGATGCCAGAGGGGGCTGTCCCGCCAACGCGGGGCAGCCCCCTCTTTTCGCGATGATCCCTTGGGGACGGAGGAAAACGGATCACTTGTGGCTGGCAAGAGGCCTGGTTCGGAATGGTCTGGACAGTTAGTTCAGATACGTATAAATCTGGGACAGCTCGGGATGCGTTTTGAACAATTTTTGATTGGGATGGAGCTCGAATGGGTGTTTGGAAGGGAGAGCGGGACGTTTACATGGTCTCGAGGAGCCCAAATTAGTTGAAACAGGGGTGTTCGTGCCTGATTCAGCTCTAGGATTTATACGTATCTGAACTAACTGTCCACCACAGTCTGGCGGCTGCCGATTCGGTGCGGTTCGAGACCGCTATTCGGCCTCATTGCGACCGGTGGTACTCTAGTATCCGTTTGAAATCGAGCGAAGGAGTGCCGCTATGGAGCAATCGAGCCTGTTTGGTGACGGCGTGGACATCGATACCGAAACGCCCGCGAGCGCGGATACCGCTGCACCGGCCGATGCCCGTGCCCAGGCGGCAGCGCGCGCGGCCGAGCTGCGCCACGAGCTCGATTACCACGCCTATCGCTACTACATGCTCGATGCGCCCGAGATCACGGACGCCGCCTTCGACAAAATGCTCGTTGAGCTGCAGGAAATCGAGGCGACCTACCCCGACCTGGTGACGCCCGACAGCTACACCCAACGCGTGGGCGGGTACGTGAGCGAGCAGTTTACGCCGGTCACGCATATGGCGCGCATGTATTCCATGGACGATGCCATGGATCTGGACGAACTTGACGCGTGGCTCCAACGAACCGAGGATGCGCTCGGCGCAGGTAGCGTCACCTATACCTGCGAGCTTAAGATTGACGGTCTGGGCGTGGCGCTTACCTACCAAAACGGCACCTTCGTGCGCGCGGCCACGCGCGGCGATGGCACCACGGGCGAGGACGTGTCGCTCAACGTACGCACCATCAAGGATGTGCCCATGCACCTGTCCGAGCCGGCGCTCGCCCACATGGGCGCCGACCGCGAGCGTACCATCGAGGTACGCGGCGAGGTCTACATGCCCAAGGGCAGCTTTGTGCGCCTGAATGAAGAGGCCGATGTCGAGGGCCGCGACCCCTTTGCCAACCCGCGCAACGCCGCCGCCGGCAGCCTGCGCCAAAAGGATCCCAAGGTCACGGCGCGCCGCGACCTGGCCACCTTTATCTACGCCATCGCCGATACCGACCCGCTGCACGTCCACAGCCAGCGCGAGTTTCTGGACTGGCTGCGCAGCGCCGGCTTTAGCGTCAACCCTAACGTGGCACGCTGCGCCACACCCGCCGAGGTCCACGAGTTCTGTGCCCAGGCGCTTGAGCACCGCGGTGACCTGGACTACGACATCGACGGCGTGGTCGTAAAGGTGGACAGCTTCCAGCAGCAGCTCGACCTGGGCTTTACCGCCCGCGCGCCACGATGGGCCATTGCCTTTAAGTTCCCGCCCGAGGAAAAGCAGACCGTCCTGCGCGAAATTCGCATCCAGGTGGGCCGCACCGGTGTGCTCACGCCGGTCGCCGAGTTCGACCCGGTGACGGTTGCCGGCTCCACCATCGCGCGCGCCACGCTGCACAACATCGACGAGATCCGTCGTAAAAACGTGCGCGAGGGCGACACCATCATCGTGCACAAGGCGGGTGACGTGATCCCCGAGGTCGTGGGCCCGGTGCTCGATAAGCGCCCGGCCGATTCGGTCGACTGGCACATGCCCGAGGTCTGCCCCGTGTGCGGTAGCCCCGTGGTCCACGAGGACGGCGAGGTCGCCTACCGCTGCGTCTCCATCGACTGTCCCGCGCAGCTCAAGGAGCGCTTGCTCCACTGGGTGAGCCGCGGCTGCATGGACGTCGACGGCCTGGGCGACGAGATCGTCGACAAGATGATCGCCGCCGGGCTGATTCACGACGTCGCGGACTTCTACCAGCTCACGGTTGATGACATCGCCGGACTGGACACAGGGCGCGTGGTAAAAGGAGGGCATCGTAAGGGCGACCCCATGCTCGATAAGCATGGAAAGCCGATGCTCAACGAGGACGGTACCCCAAGGCTTTACAAAGCCGATCGAATCGTTAAAAATGCGGGCGAGCCCATACCGGTGGGTGTGAAGACGGCTGAAAAGATAATCGATGAGCTCAATAATTCTCGGCAGTTGCCGCTCTCAAGGATTCTGTTTGCTTTGGGGATTCGCTTGGTGGGGAAGAGCGTCGCCGAGCTTATAGCCCGGCGTTACCTTTCAATTGATGCGCTTGTTATAGCTAACGAGGAAGATATAGCCCAGATTGAAGGGGTTGGGCCGGAAATCGCAAATAGCATAAAGGAGTTCTTCTCTGTTCCGGAAAATCTCGATGTGCTTCAGCGACTTCGTGAATGCGGTTTCTCTCTCGAGGAAGACCTTATGGGCGCAATGCAGGCAAAGTCTGAAAAAGCTGGTATTTCCGCCAATCTTGCTTCAGAGCAACCACTAACAGGATTGACTTTTGTTCTGACCGGTACACTCGAGAAACGTTCTCGTTCCGAGGCTGGGGATGTGTTGAAACTTCTGGGGGCTAAGGTGACGGGGTCGGTTTCGAAGAAAACCTCCTATGTAGTTGCGGGGGCGAATGCGGGCTCAAAGCTCACTAAGGCCCAAGCACTTGGTGTGCCCGTACTGGACGAAGACCAACTTGAGGAAATTATCGAAACGGGCGAAGTGCCTGTGGAGTAGGGAGACTGTCATGGCGGCAGACGTACTGTTTTTGGATGTTGAAACTCCAAATGGACACAATGATCGAATTAGCTCAATTGGACTAATTCGATGTGACTGCAATGGTGCCGTCCTTGCAGAGGATTCCTATTTGGTTGATCCTGAGGAGCCGTTTTCGGAAATAAACATGAGGCTAACGGGCATTTCCCATGCTGATGTTGCCGATGCTCCTACATTTCCGGAAATATGGTCACGCTCATTGAAAAGCTTGTTTGACGGAGCCGCTCTGGTTGCTCACAACGCTTCATTTGATTTGGCGGTTCTGTGGAAGCTATTCGACGCCTATGAACTTGACAGGCCCGAGTGGAATTACGCCTGCACTAAAGAGCTTGCCAAGCAGTGGCATCCAGAATACCCAGACTATAAGCTTCCAACGGTTTGCCGATGCCTAGATCTTGAGATGGGGAACCATCATCGAGCCTTGGACGATGCGGATGCTTGCAGGCGTATTTTCCACTCGTTGGTTATGGAAGACGAGGGGCGTGTCCCCACGTTTGCACCGTATAGTCTTGGTGCTAGTTGCAAACGACGTTCAAATGAAGGGGCTTCCCGTGCTTCGGCACAGAGAGTGAAGTCGGAAAAGACTGCCGATTACTGCGACTTTCTAAGTTTGTGCGAAATGATAGTCGCCAATGGCCGAGTTGATGCCTTGGAGGCAATGTCGGTACTGCAGTATGTCGAAGAACATGATAAGTTGCAAGGCGACCCTCTGCTCGACAAAGTTTGCTCGCTTCTAACTGCCGCTTTGGCGGATGGTGATATAGATGAGCGCGAATCCAATCAATTGGTTGGTTTATTGCAGGGGGTAATCAATCCCTGCTCCGATGGCGTAGCGCATCAGATCGGAAGAGCACACGTCTGAACTCCAGTCACGTGGCCTTATCTCGTATGCCGTCTTCTGCTTGAAAAAA
>USOG01000090.1 GCA_900556365.1 uncultured Collinsella sp. | reverse complement strand
GCGTTGACTCCCTGATACATTCCCATTCCTCTCTCCGTGTCATGTGATAAAGCGTTTTGCCATATCCATGACAAAAGAGCGCAGCTACCTTACAACAGGTCACTGCGCCCCCAAATATGAACTTAGTTGTTCAACATGCGACCCGTTTGAGTTCTACTCGCCAAGACCGCTCTTGATGAGCTCGATGGCAGCAGCCAGAGCCTCGGCCTCGTCAGCGCCGTCGCACTTGACCTCGACCTCGGTACCGCAGGGGATACCAGCAGCCATGAGTGCCATCGGGGACTTGCCGTTGACCTCCTTCTCGGGGGTGACGACCGTCACGTCACAGGCGTACTTGCCCATGGTGGAGGCGAACAGACCAGCCGGACGCATGTGCAGACCCTGAGGATTAACGAGGGTAGCCTTCTCAGAAACCATAGTTGACTCCTTTTTTGTGTTTAACCCCTGTCATGTATGTGGCAGGAGTCAGATTCACGACGCTGTTTATATTAACTCACATCAAACGGTTTTTCATTGTGTTTCAGACGAATTATTGGACAGGTGTGTTTGTCGTCCGCTTGCTCGCCCACAGGGGCCCGTGCGCGGCCTGTGAGATTTCCTGCTCTACAGTCCTGCTCGCACGAAGAGCACATTAAGTGCTCTTCGGCTCGTGCGGAACTCGCGATAAATCTCACAGGCCGCGCGCGGGCCCCTGTGGGCGAGCAAGCTGCGGAAACCCAGTCGGTCCAAAGTAATGTCGGCTGAAAGGAATTCTGGCTGATGAACTGTTCGCGACAAAGACTCGATAGGCAGCCCCCTCTATGCCCTTTTATAAGTTGCGGTGAAATAAGGACTGAATTTGGGGTTGAATCGTTTAAACAGTCCCTATTTCACCGCAACTTATGGGAGGGATAAAAAAAGGCGGAGGCCCTGGAGAGGGACTCCGCCTTATATACAGGGGGCGATGTTATTCGCGAGCTGGGGGGGTTAGACCAGGCGAGCGTTGATCGTCTTGGCGATCTCGGCGGCGTCGGTGGAACCCTTGACGGTGGCACGGAAGTCCTCGTCCATGAGCGCCTCAGCGACTTTGGACAGGATCTTGAGGTGCGTAGTGCCGGCCTGAGCACCGGGGATGAGCAGAGCGATGGCCACGTTGACGGGAGCGCCGTCCATGGTGTCCCAACCGGTCACGCCGGACTCGTCCTTGACGACGATAACGGCAGCCTCGGTAATGGCGTCGGACTTGGCATGCGGGATGGCGAAGCCCTCCATCATGCCCGTGGTGCCCTCGGCCTCGCGGGCCAAGAAGGCATTCATCACGGCGTCGGCGTCGCTGGCGATACCGGCCTTGACAGCCTGGTTGGAAACGAAGCTCAGAGCCTCGTCACGAGAAGCGAAGTCCTCGGCGACAAAGACATTCTCGACCTTCACGAAGTCGGCAGCCTCGGCCTTGGGAGCCTCGACGGCAGCGGCCTTGGGGGCCTCAACGGGCTTGGCTGCAGGAGCGGCCTTCTGATTCTTCTCGAAGTCGTACTTCTTGAAGGCCACGAACAGGATGCCACCGACCACGGCGCCGATGAGGATCGCGAGGACCCACAGCGGACCGTTCTCGACAACGGGCAGGACCAGGAAGCCACCGTGAGGCGCCGGATCGTGAACGTTGAACATAATGGTCAGGATCGAAGCGATAGAGGAACCGAGCATCATGATGGGCATGACGGGCCAGATGTTCTTGGTCATGAACGGAATGGCGCCCTCGGTGATGTGGGTGCAACCAAGGATGAGGTTGACGACACCGGCGTCATGATCCTCCTGGCTGAAGTACTTCTTGCCGACAACGACGGCGAAGGTGGTAATCAGCGGCGGAACGATGCAAGCGGCGGAGACGGCAGCCATGAAGTTGGTGCCGAAGTTGTAAGTGTCGGTGCCAACACCGGCGGCCAGAGCCTCGGTGAGCATAGCGGTACCGGTGACGTAAGCAGCCTTGTTGACCGGGCCGCCCATGTCAAAGGCGCACATGCAGCCAATGGCAAGACCCAGGACAACAGCGCCAGAGGCGGACAGGCCCTTGAGGAAGTCCATCATGGCGGTGTTGATGGCAGCCATGGGGCCGGAAATGCCGAGCATGACCAGGCCGACGATAGCCGTCGAGAACAGCGGGTACAGGAAGATAGCCTTGAGGCCGTCCAGGTTCTTGGGCAGACCGGCAAAGACCTTCTCGAGCAGCAGGATGACATAACCGGCGAGGAAGCCACCGACGATGCCGCCCAGGAAGCCGAAGCCCACGCCGGCGCCACCGGCGTCGATCATGCCGGTCTCGGCGTTAACAGGCAGGCCCTGGATGGCGATCATACCGGCAACAAAGCCGGGGACGAGCGCCGGGCGCTTGCCGATGGATTCGGCGATATAGGCGGAAAGCACCGGAACCATGAGGTTCATGGCGATGCCGCCGATGATCTTGAGCATCGCAGCAAAGCTGTTGTAGTCAGACGCCGTCGAATCGAAGGACGTAATGCCCCACAGGAACGAAACGGCGGTCAGGACGCCACCGGCAACGACGAAGACCAGCATGTGGCTGACGCCGTTCATGAGGTGCTTGTAGATGATGTGGCCGATGGACTCCTTCTCCTCGACCTCATCCTCGACATCGGCAGCAGCTGCAACCGTGTCGTCACCCTTGGCGGCGAGCGCGCGGTCAATCAGCTTACCGGCGGCCTCAACGGACAGGGCCTTGGAAACACCAACGGAAACCATGGGCTTGCCGGCGAAACGCTCAGCCTGGACATCCTTGTCGGCTGCGACGACGACGGCCTTGGCACCAGCGATCTCACTCTTGGTGAGCTCGTTCTCGACACCGACCTGGCCATGAGTCTCGACCTTAATGGTCAGACCGCGCTCGGCAGCTGCCTTCTCCAGCGCCTCCTTCGCCATGAAGGTGTGCGCAATGCCGGTCGGGCAACCGGTCGCGGCGATGATGTCAAACTTAGCCATGTGTCCCTCCTTCTTGAGTACAGCGCCCGCGGGCGCTCCCCTACACGCGCTTCGATGCGCGTTTTTCCACAACTGAAAGATACCAACCTACCGTCCGCGTGAGAAGAGACAAGGTGCAAATCTCCGGTGAAAGGTTCTTTCATAACCGTAAACGGTAGGTGAAAGTTTACCATCAACACTTGAAACGGCAAGGTGTATCTTGTAATTGAAAATGCCCGTATACTATGGCATTGCGAATCAAATTAGATTTTCATGCCAACCAGGAGCCATCCATGACCGATAGTAGCAAGAGCGCACTTTCCCTCATTAGCACCCATCAGGGATATAGCGAGTCCGAGCAGCGCATTGTCGACTATATATTGGAGCACCAGTCCGAGGCTCCACGCCTCACGGCGGCTCAGCTCTCACGCGCCGCTGCCACGTCCGAGGCGACCGTTTCGCGCTTCTGCCGCAAGCTTGGGTTTGGCAGCTTCCGCAGCTTTCAGTTTTCGTTGGCGAGGGATTTGGAAAGCCAGCGCAACGAGGGCCTGACCGACGAGGTCTCGCTCGACAATATGGAGCAGAGCCTCAAGAACATCCTGGCTGCCAAGGTGAGCGAGCTTAATGCGACCATCGACGGTATCGACCACGATACGCTGGCGGCTGTTGTGCATGCCCTTAAGCATGCAGGGGTTATTGAGTTTGCAGCTGTGGGCAATACCAACGCGGTCGCACTCGATGCGACGTTTAAGTTTTCGCAGCTGGGCCTGCGCTGCATGGCGAGCACCATTAGCGAGACATCAATCGGCTTTGCGCTCACGTTGCGCCCGGGTGACGTCATCGTGCTAATCTCAAACTCCGGCAAATCGCGCCGACTGAATCGCATGGCAAAAGCGGCTCGCGACTGCGGCGCAACCGTAGTCGTCATCAGCAGCGACAGCAAATCCCCGCTCGCGCGCCTGGCAGACTACACTTTTAATACCGTCAACCACGAAGCGCTGCTGACGACGGGCGACTTTGCGTTCTCCAAGATCAGTGCCACGATGATCATCGAAGTCATCTACAACTTCCTGCTGCCCGAGATTGAAGACGCGCGTGAGCATATCAGCTACTACGAGGAGCTCATCCAGCCGGATAAGGTCGTTGAGTAAAACGCGTAGTGGGACAAAAATTTCAGTCTATTTTGTCCCACCAACCCCGCTGATACGACCTAACCTCGAGCTTCTTCGAGCATCTGCTTTGCGTGGGCCAAGCTTGCCTCGGACTGATCGCCGCTCAACATGCGGGCGATCTCGGCGGTACGCGCTTCGCCAGTTACCTCGTCCAAATGCGTCTGGGGAACATCGCCTGGTTCCTTGCTGACAACATAATGCTTGTCGGCCATGACGGCGACCTGCGCCAAGTGGGTTACGACAATCACCTGATGCGTAGAGGCGAGATCTGCGAGCACGCCCGCGAGTGCACGCGCCGTGGAGCCACCGACACCAGCATCGACCTCGTCAAACACCAGCGTATCGACACCGTCCGCGTTACCGAGGACAACCTTACTTGCCAGCATGACGCGGCTGAGCTCGCCGCCCGACGCAATGCGGCGCAGGGGACGTGGCGTCAAGCCGGCACCGCTGCGGTATAGCAGCTCGTAGCTCGAAGGACCAACGGGCGTCCACTCAGCACGGGGAAGATCGCGCGACTCCCAGACGAGCTCGGCACTACCCATCTCCAAGCGCGCCATCTGGCGGCCAACCTCGTGGCAGAAGCGCGGGGCCGCCGTATTGCGAGCGCGCTTAAGTGCCTTGGCAGCGGCAAACAACTCGCGCTCGGCGCTCCCGAGTGCCTCACGCGCCTTTTTGATCTGCTCATCGCCATCATCGACCAGGGACAGCAGTTCTTGCGAGCGATCGCGCATGGCAAAAACATCGTCCATAGTGGGACCCCACTGACGCAACAGACCCTTGAGGTCGGAATACCGCTCACGCATGCGAGCGAGCTCGCGAGGGTCGAAGGCGACGCCATCGCGATAGGAACGAAGCTCGTTCGCGCAATCCTCAAGGGAGATACAGGCATCCGAAAGCGCATCGGCAATGTCGCCCAGCTTGCGATCGACGGCAGCCATACGGGAAAGCTCTGCCACGGCACTGTTCACGGCATCGAGCGCTCCCCCTTCGGCAGCAAGCGATGCATGGGCATCATTGGCCGTGGCAACCAGTACCTCGGCATGTTCGGAGCGCGGCAGCAGTTCCTCGAGTTCCTCATACTCGCCCGGTTTGGGGTCGACCTCGCCGATGCGCTCGAGCGCAAAGCGCGCCTCCTCGACGCGGCTCCCCTGCGCACGCGAGGCCTCTTCAACACGTCGAACCTCCTTGGCGGCAGCACGCGATGCCTTAAAGCAGGCGCGGTACGCATCCAGCGCCTCGAGCGCAGAGCGTCCCGCCCACGCATCAACCATCGCAACGTGATGCGCCGGATCGAGCAAGCGTTGGTGCTCGTGCTGGCCGCACAAATCCATCATCACGCCAACGCGCTCCGAAAGCTCGCGCACGCTGGCGATGCGGCCGTCAATCTTGACGCGGCTGCGACCCTCGGCAGAAAGGCTGCGCTGCACGGTAAAGCCCTCCGCGTCGTGTGGGCCGTCAAACAGGCGCGCCTCGACGCTCGCCAGCGCCTCGCCCTCACGCACCGTCGACGAATCCGCGCGCTCGCCCAAAATAAGCTTGAGCGCCGAGAGCAGCGCAGTCTTGCCGGCGCCGGTCTCACCGGTCAGGACAGTCAGGCCGGCACTCGGCACCAGCGTCGCCTCGCGAATGAGTGCAATGTTAGAAACCTGCAGCTCATCGATCATGACGGACTCCGTAGAATACGCGGCTCACCGAGTTATAGAAGCTCTCGGGGCCGTAATCCAGCAGCAGCACATCGCCGGGCCCACGACGCACCGCCACGCTCTCAACGGTGCCATCACAGGTAATAAACTGCCCATCGATAGCGATCGCCGGAACGCTCGGACGGTCATCAGACATAAAGATTTCGACGACATCACTCGGCGAAGTCAAGAAGGCACGGGCCTGAATGGTGTGCGGCGCAATGGGTACGCAGACCATGCCCGTATAGTCGGGGCTCACGATGGGGCCACCGGCACTGAGCGCGTAACCCGTAGAACCAGTCGCCGTGGACACGACCACGCCGTCGCCACGCAGTCGATCGATATGGTGGCCCGACACCGTGATGTCGAACTCAACCATATCG
>USOG01000089.1 GCA_900556365.1 uncultured Collinsella sp. | reverse complement strand
CAGACCGCCTCGCCCTTCGAAGTACAGACCTCCATGCTTGTCTCGCTCCCCCGCAACGAGGGCGGCATGGGCATCAACATCGCAAACAACGTGCGCATCCCACTCAGCGACGCCGCGCGCTCACTGTATGATAAAACCTGCTGCTACGCCGATATCCTCATCGAGAGCAACACCGACAGCATGGGCGTCATCTTGGAATGCCAAGGCCGCTCCGCCCACGATGGCGAAGCCGCAAGTCTCTCCGATGCCGAGCGCACCACCGCCCTCACCAGCATGGACTATGACGTTATCCAGATAACCTATGAGCAAATCAAAGACACGAAGAGCTTTAACAACATCGCCGAACTCATCCATAAAAAGGCAGGGCTCCCCTACATCCCAAAGACTAATCAGGAACGCACCACCGAAGATGCCCTTCGGCGGGAGCTGTTGGTCAATTGGGATGAACTGTTCACCGTAAAGCCGGCCGGCTAGCAGCTAGTGATCAGGGGTAGCGCAGGCACATCGGGCGATTCGGCGCGAGCCGCAAATCCCGCCTCGGTCAGCTCGATGACCTCGGTAAATGTTGCGTCGAAGAACTCCTCGGTCAGTAGGCGATATGGCGGATGATCGGGCTCACCGGGGTTTTCGCGCACGATCTCGTGCATAACGCCGATGGTCTTGAGCACATACTCCTTATGGATGGGATACTGCCCAAAACGCGTCGCCGCAGTATACAGGCGATCGGTCGCACGCGGGATGGAAACGATGCCCAGCGTCTTGCCAAACCAGTCAAAGTCGCCTTGCTTTTTAATGCGGAACTCCTCGCACGGCTTGCCGCCGTGCGCCTCCAGGTACTGATTCACGCGCGTATTCCATACGGTATCGGCCACCAGATGCGACCAGACACCCAGTGTCAAATCGAGCAACGACTGCGCCACGTCCTCGGACGCAAGCGAGAACTCACGAGCGCCGGGACCGACAACCGGCTCGGCATCCCTGTAGCGCTGGGGATAGTGCACGCGATTCAGTCGCTCGCGCTCCTCGATAATCGAGGTCGCCGCGGCTAACGCACCGGTGGGTGAACTTTTAAGCAACGGTGCCACATAGGTATCCCAGAACTCGTGCTCACGCGGCTTAGGGATAGGCTCGGGCTTGGCAAAGTGCGTAATGCGGTACGGGATGGGATCGGCGATGCCAGGGACCATATAGCCCACGAAAATATCCGGAACCACGCAGCCAAACAAAAAGGCATTGCGGTCGCGCACGCTCTTGGCAAGCGCACCGGTGCGCTCCAGCAAACGCTCCGTCTGAGCGATATGAATGTTCCAGCTTGGCATAGCCACCCCCATAAAAAACCTGGATAACTATACCATCACGGCAAAGCCGCGCGGGCGGCTACGCACGCTCTACGCAGCAACTAGTCCGTAGCACCGCTTTCGGTTCCATACGACGGCGAAGGCGCCTCGACCACATGGTGATATCGATCGATATAGATTGCACGGGCACCCAGGCGTCGCACCAAATCCTGGTGATGTGTGCTCATCAAGACCGTCTTACCCGCCGCGACGTAGGCCAGCAAGAAGTTGACCACGATGTCGCATGAATCCTCGTCGAGCCCATTAGTAGGTTCGTCGAGAACCAAGATATCGGGGTTCATCGATACGACTGCCGCCAGCGCCACACGCTTCTTTTGCCCACCCGAAAGCTGATAGGGCGAGGCATCGACCAGGTCGGCAACTTGAAACAGTTCCATGGCATCGTGCACGCGACGGTCGAGCTCGTCTGCCGGCAGTCCCATCTGCGCGGGACCAAAAGCAACTTCCTCGCCCACCGTAGCGCAGAACAGCTGGGCGTCGGCATTCTGGAACACAAAGCCCACGCGCTGATGAAAACGCTGAGCGGCCGCGGAATCCTTTAGAAACGCCGCATCGACCACGTGCCCGTCGAACAGGTATGCCCCTGCGTCCGCGAGCTCAAGGCCGTTAATAAGGCGCATAATCGTCGTCTTACCGCAGCCGTTGGGACCGAGCAGGGCAACGAGTTCACCACGATCGACCTGCAGCGACACGCCATCGACAACCGTATGCCCCGCATAGGAGAACACCACGTCGCGCAGCTCGATGAGCGGCGCGACCTCGGCGCCGCCCGCACCGTTCGTGCCCGCCGCACTATTCATATCGATCGTCAAAACGTCGCCCTTCCCTATTTGCATCCCCAGCCGGAACCAGCAGCGCCTACAGCACGGCGCACAACACCGCCAGCAGCGCCACGCCGGCCGCATAGACCGCATCGCGCCAGCCAAACCCGGCGCGCGCGGGCGCCGGATACGCACCCGCAAAACCGCGGCACAGCATGGCCTCGTCCATCGCGCGGCTGCATTCCATCGCCTTGATAAAGGTCATGCCCATGATACCCGCGATCGAATCGGTACGCGAAAATCCCTCAGGCGCACGGCCAACGCTGCGCAGCATGACCGATTCGCACAAATTGTGCGCCGTGCGACCCAGCACCTCGATGTGCTTGAGCGCCATATCAAACGTAAAGATGACCTCGTCGGGCAGATGTAGCGTCTTGAGCGCCGCCGACATGCGGTTCCAGGTGAGCGTCCACGAAACACCCAGCACGAGCGACACGTTAATGAACGTCTTAAGCGCAATTTTGAGCATGGCGCCCGTAGCGGAAGCGCCCAGCAGCAGGGCGGGCAGCGCCAGAACCACGGCAAACCCCGCGGCAGCCAACGCCGGCACAAAGGTCGCGCGCAGCCCGCGTACAGGGCGCACGGCAACGAGCACCAGCGCGATAGCCGCCATCAACATGAGGTACAGCGGGCTCTGCGTCAGACACACGCACAGGACGCAAGCGAACATCCCCACCAGACGCACCGGAGCCGAAACGCAAGAAAGGGCGCGGTCGACCATCGACCCGCCCTCGTGTGCGCCTCCACCCAGGCGAACCCGCTCGAGCAGGCTCGCCAGGTGCAGGACATTCTTTTGCATCACACGATGCCGAGCCCCAGCGGGCTCGTATCGCTCCTCGGCTGCAAGCCAGCTAGGCAGCTCGGCTATTGCCATGAGCACCGCTTTCCTTAACCGTCAGCGAGATCAGACGGAATGCGATGGTGAGCACCGCCACGCCAATCACGCCGGACAGGATATACATGGCAGCCTGACCGGCAAAGCCAAGACCCTGCTCCTCGGAATAAGCCTGCAGGTAATCACCCGTAGGCAGAGCGTCGGCAAAGGTCGGGGTATCAAGGCCGACCGAAGCCTGCAGACTGTCGTCACCAGCCTCCTGAACGGCGGTCGCGGCGCCCTCGGCGTCCCACTCGCCCCATGCGTCACCGGTGGCAAGCAAGCCGAGCGGCGTAGCCACGACAAGCACGGCAACCAGGATGAGCGTGGGAATCAGGGAAGTCTTCTTGGCAGTACCATCGCCGGCAAGCTGGCCATCGACGGCCTCGGGCCCGACGATAACGCCCGGCGCCGTCTTCTTGATAAAGCCGTAGATCGCGGCAGTCGTCACGCCCTCGACCACGCCGGCAACCAGCATATGCGGGATCAACATGGCCGGAATGGCCACGGACAACGGGAAGGGGCAGTACAGCGGAGCACCCGAGGCGTTGGTGAAGAGCATCGGCTGAATACCAAACTCGATTGCCGCGCACAGGGCCGCCAGGCACAGGCCGACCCAGCCGCTTACGATGGCCGAAACCGAGGTGCCCCAGCTCTTGTCGTGCAAACGGCTGTTGAGCGCACGGAACACGATAGCAGCGGCAAACGGCAGCACGAAGGCCATGTTAAAGCAGTTGGCGCCAAAGGACAGGATGCCGCCGTCGCCAAACAGCAGCGCCTGCAGCGCCAGCGCGACCGAGACAGCGATAGCCGCGGCCTCGGGGCCTAGCAGCAGCGCAATGAGGGCGCCGCCGACGGCGTGGCCTGTGGTGCCGCCAGGCAGCGGCACGTTGAACATCATGAGCAGGAAGGAGAACGCGGCGCAGATGCCAAGGAAAGCCATATGCTCGCGATCGAGCGTGGCGCGCACCTTCTTGATGCAGTGGACCCAAACGGGCACCATCGCCACCGCCATGACGGCATCGGTCTGCGGGGACAGATAATTATCTGGAATGTGCATGTACGCCTCCCGGTTATCGGCGCACGGAATTGCAACGCCGCTTGAATCACCTTGCCAGTGTTACGTATTGTCAGATTCGTAACACGCCGCGGGCTATCATAGCAAAACGGCGCACTGCCGACAAAGCAGCACGCCGTTATGTAATGCGCGTGTCATATATGCAGGCTCAGCAGTGCCTTATACCGAGCATAACGGTCTTGTAGGATTCGGCAGCAGTCGCCCCAACCCATACCCCAGCGCAGGACCTAGCCGCGGACCTCGCCGTTTACGCCCTTGCACACCTTGGTAACGATCTTCTGGTGCGCCTTTTCGACCTCTTCGCTGGTGAGCGTGTGGTCGTCGGAGCGATACGTAAGCGCAAAGGCCATGGACTTCTTGCCTGCTCCGATGCGGATGGGATCGCGGTAGACGTCGAACAGGCGCACGCCCTCGAGCAGCTTGCCGCCGGCGCTGGTAATGCGGCGCTCAAGATCCTCGCAGGTCACGGTGTTGTCGACCACGATAGCCAGATCGTGCTCAACGGCAGGGTACTGCGAGAACTCGCGGTAGTTCTCCTGGTTGCGGGCGCCCTTGATCAGCTTGTCCAGATCGAGCTCAAAGGCAACGACGACCTCGTCAATGCCCATAGCCTCGCGCGCCTCGGGGTGGATCTCGCCAACCCAGCCCAGCACGGTACCGCCCGAGAGCACCTCGGCAGCACGACCCGGCTGCAGGAAGGCATAGCCCTCGCCCTCGACGGGACGGAAGCGAACCTTCTCGATGCGCAGCTGGGCGAGCAACTCCTCGACGATGCCCTTGCCAAAGAAGAAGCGCAACTTGCGGTACTTCATGCTCCAGGACTGCTCGCTCCACTGGCCCGAGAGCACACCCGCCACGGACTTGGTCTCCTTGGGCAGGCTGGCATTCTCGCGACCGTGGAACAGGCTGCCGACCTCGTACAGGTGTACGTTGGGCGTACCGTGCGCCTCGTTGTAGGCCACGGACTGCAGCAGACCCGGCAGCAGCGAACGACGCATCTCGGTCTGCTCAGCTACCAGCGGGTTCATGAGCACCACGGGGCAGCCGCGGCCCTCGGTGGACATGCCAATCTTCTCCAGGTCGCCCGGGGCGGCAAAGCCAAAGGTCGTGGTCTCGTTGAGGCCACAGGCGCGCAGGATCTCGCCAACCTTGCGGGTAAGCTTCTGCTCGCGCGTCAGACCGCCGATGTGGTTCTTGGCAGCCGGAATGGTCGCCGTGACGCGACCCATGCCCCACAGGCGCAGGACCTCCTCGATCAGGTCGATCTCACGCGGCAGGTCGGGACGGAAGCTCGGCGGCGTGACCATAAAGTCCTCGCCGTCGCGCTCGACGGTGCAGCCCAGGCGGGTGAGCGAGCGCTCGATAAAGTCGGGCTCGATGTCAGCACCGCAGATGGCGTGCACGCGGGCCAGGCGCAGCTTAATGCTGTCGATGGTCTTGGGCGCGGGGAAAACGTCGACATAGCCGGGAGCAACCTCGCCGCCGGCGATCTCCTCGATGAGCGCGCACGTCACATTGGCGACGTCCACGCAGCCGGTCTCGTCGACCTGGCGCTCAAAGCGGATGGAGGCGTCGGAGATCAGCGAAAGGTCGCGGCTGGTGTGCGAGGTGCGGCCGGCGTTGAAGCAGGCACTCTCGACCATCACGTCAACGGTATCGTCCTCGATCTCGGAATCCATGCCACCCATAACGCCGGCCAACGCCACGGGGCGCTCACCGTCGGTGATGAGGCCCATGCCGGCGTCGAGCACGCGCTCCTCGCCGTCGAGCGTCGTGAACTTCTCGTCCTGCTGGGCGGCACGAACCACCACACGACGGTGGCCATCGCGCTCGGCAAAGGTGTCCAGGTCAAAGGCGTGCAGCGGCTGACCGGTGAGCATCATCACGTAGTTGGTGATGTCGACGATGTTGTTGTGCGGGCGCACGCCCAGGGCGTTGAGGCGCTTGACCATCCAGTCTGGCGACGGGCCGACCTTGACGTTGCGCACGATGCGGGCAACGTAGCGGTCGCACAGGCCCTCGTCGGCGATCTCGACAGAAAGCTCGTCGTCGGTCGCGCGGCCGGTCTCGACCTT
>USOG01000088.1 GCA_900556365.1 uncultured Collinsella sp. | reverse complement strand
AGAACGAATTTGTCAAATAGGCAGGTATCATCACGATTTTCTCAAGATGTTCGTAATCCAGAGCAAAAGCGCGGTCTGAGAATCGGCCGAACCCTTGAGCGCGAGCTCCACATCGACCGCGCCCTCGAGCGCTGCGACGAGCTCTGCCATCGAAAAGCGACGTGCCCAGGTCAGGTGATTCTTGACCTGCCAGGACTGAAGCTTGAGTGTTGCGGCCAGCTCACGACCCTGACCGCGCGCATCGAGCGCCTTGGCGACGATCAGCTCGCGGATGCGGCCGCACAGCAATGTATAAGTCCACACGTAGCTCTTAGCGGGCAATAGATTGAAAAGCTCGAGCGAGCGTCGCATGTCACGGGCCGAGACCGCATTGAGAAAGTCCCAGGGTTGAACCTCGGCAGTGCGCACAATCCAGCGCTCCACATCGGCAAGCTCAATCTGGGGCGCCTCGACCATCTGAGCAAGCTTAGCCAAGTCGTTATCGAGCATGCGAGTGTTTTCACCCGAACGCGAGACGAGCTCCTCGGCGGCCGCCGTCGAGATCGACTTGCCGTGCTGCGTCGCCATCTGCTGCACGCGGCGCGGTAGCTCCCAGCGCTTGGTGCCGGAGCAATCGATCACAGCCTTCTTGTCGATCTTGGCGATCGCCTTATACAGGCGCGTGTTCTTGGCAAGCGAGTCGGCGATGATGAGGCAGACCGTTGTGGGGCTGGGACTCGCCAGATACTCGACGAGCGGCTCCGAGACCGCCTTGGCGAGCTTTGAGCAGCCGTCAAGGATTACCAGGCGAAACTCGCTGCCCATCGGAAAGGTGTTAAGCGATCCGATAATGGACTCGATATCGGGGTCTTTGGTCATGTCGCGCTCGTCGAGGTTGAACTCAACCATACCCGACTTTTCCAGACGCGCTTTCATACGCGAGACGGCGTGATCGCGCTTGACTCCGTCGGTACCGACAATCAGATATGCCGGCAGCAGACCGGTTTCGGACATTGCGCTCCCCTCCCGCAGGCCTTCGTATTCGTTCCGTGCCATTCTAGCCCAGGGGCCCACCACACGCCAACGACGTCGTCACGGTCGCTGGCACCGCATCGCAAAGCCATTCGCAGTCGGCGTGACGGTAATGTCGCCGTGTTCGATGGTGCACGCGAACACGCCGCCCGCTTCCTTAACGGCATCGATGCAGGCATCGGACGGATGGCCGTATCGATTCCCCTCGCCCGCGCTCGCGAGGGAAAGCTCGGGCTTCAGGACGTCCAGCAACTCATCATCGACTGAAACCTTAGAGCCGTGATGCCCAAGTTTAAGTACGTCGATATCCCCCACCTCCTGCACGAATTCCCGTTCTTGGTCGAGCTCGGCATCACCGGTGAGGAGCATACGCAGGCCCTTGCCTTCCTGAATATAAGAGAGCAGCAGGACAAGCGAGTCCTCATTTCCCTCGCCATCCACGGACTCGAATGGCCACATCACGCGGGCGCAAAATGAGCCGATGTCGACTGTATCCCCACGGCGCACCTGCCGATACTCCACGCCAGGTCGGTTCAACACCTCGGCAGGAGCATCCTCCAGCGCATCGGCCGCCACGGCAATCGTTCCGACCGAAAACTGTTCGAGCACGGCAGGCAGACCACCCCAGTGGTCCTCATCCCAATGCGTCACAAAGACGGCATCGATATGGTGCACGTTATTGCGGACCAACGCCGCCACCACGCGCTCGTCGAGCCCGCAGTCGACGAGTGCTACTGCGCCGCCCTGGCGGATAAGAATCGCATCGGCCTGGCCCACATCGAGCACCGTCACCGAAGGCGGAGCGAATCGATCCCAGTAGACGTACGGAATCGCAGCCAAGAGCACCAGGCATGCAAGCCCCACCGCCATAGGAAGTGCACGAGGACGCGGCCACCGGACAAGCAGAACCGCCAGCAAACACGGCACTAGGTAAATCCACATGCTATCGGGCGGCACGCTCACGGATGCACCCGGCACGGCGGCAAACAGCTGCTCGAAAAACAGCGCGCAACGGGCGGCAATCATGGGCACAACGAGCGCCCAAGTCCGCAACGGTCCCACGAGCGAAAAGGGAACCAGCACGATGGACAAAGCAAGCAGCACGCTCACCACCGGACCGATGACCGCATTTGCCAACGGAGCAATGAGCGAGAACGTACCGAATGCAGGAATGGTAATGGGAAGTGTCGCCAGTTGCGAGCACAGCGTGACGGAAAGCATGCTGGCAACGCCCGATGGCACACCCAGCTCACCCAAAGTGTAGGTCGCATAGGGGCAAAAGCACAGAATGGCAAAGACGCTGGCACATGAAAGCTGAAAGCCCATCTCGAACAGCACCGTCGGCCGCAGCAGCACAAAGATGGACATGGTTACGAAGAGTGCCGATGCGCCGTGCCGGCGACGCCCCGCGCCGTTTACGACAAGCGTCGCGAACACCATGCAGCACGCGCGCACGGCCGAGGGAGACGCGCCCGTAAAGGCAGCGTAGCCAACAAGCGTTATCGCCAATATCGCCCGCTGAAGACCACGTGAGCACCGAGTCTTTTGCAATACACCCTCGATTACAAACCCCACAATAGCCAAATGGCTGCCCGAGACGGCGATAAGATGCGCCGTTCCCGTCACCGAAAACCAATCACCCGCCGACTGGGCGCGCAGCTCGGCCGAACGACCGCAGACGACACCGGCTATGAGCGCACGCGCCGGGTCGGTCGCAGGCGCGATGGACGCAAGCAGCCCATTTCGCAGCCGAAGCAGCGTCCACGGAGAGCCCTCATCGACCGACACAACTCGAACGGCTTTAACCTTGCGCACCTCGCCTCGGAGCACGCGCGATCGTCCATACGCATCGTTCTCAAAACGTGAAACGCGACCGATAACACGCACGTGCGCCCCGACCCTGAGCTCGCGGTCACACGATAGGCGAACCGTTGCCAAGTTCTTGCCGTCCGCGCGTGCCTCACAGGTATAGGAATGCACGTCGTCGTTTATGGATGGATCACCCTGCACGACAAACTCGAGGCTGCTTGCCGCTCGACCATCGAGCGCCTTCGAGGCGCTCAGCGCGCCCACAGCCCACCACGCCGAGACGACCGCTCCCGCCACGAGACCGACGGACGCGGCATACAGCCACCGCTTCAAAGGGGCAAGCCGCGCACAAGATTGAGCCAGCGCAACGAATACCGCCGCCGCAACGGGAATGACCCATAGCGGCCCGATCGCTGGCGCCTGCTCCCCCTGTAGCGCATCAGCGGCCACGTTGAGCACCAAAGCGCAGCTCATGCACATCCCGGCGCACAGGGCCATCGTCCACGGCATCAGGGGCCGCGGAGGCATCACGTGCTCGCGCTCGGTCGAACTCATACGCAGACGAAATCTTTGATTTTGGCAAGCTTCTTCTCGCCAATTCCCGACACACGCATTAGATCGTCAACCGAGGCAAAAGCACCGTTCTTTATCCGCTCATCGATAATCGACTGGGCCATGGAGGGGCCGATGCCCGAAAGCGTCTGCAGCTCTTCTACGCTTGCCGTATTGATATTTACTAGGCCTGTTGCGCCACTCACGCCCGATGATGCGGAAGCCCCACCATCAACACCAGCTTCCGCAATGGACGCCTGCTGCTCCCCTACCGTTGGAACGTGAATCTTCTGTCCATCGACAACCTTAGATGCCCGATTGAGCCCCGTAACGTCTGCCTCGGGCGCCAGCCCGCCGGCGGCATCGATCGCCTGGGATACCCGTGCCCCGTCTTTGAGACGATATACACCGGGCGACACAACGGCGCCATCGACATCGACATAGACCTCTGCCGCGGCAGAAGCCTTAGTCGAAGAGCCTTCGGATGTCTTTCCGCTCGAAGCATCGCCGGATCCCGGCTCCACTAACGAGCCCGTACCATCAGTGCGCTCAAACGACACACCGCCGGCACCGCCGCCAAGGTTCGCCATCGCCAAGCCGCTCGCCATCGCAATGACGCCCAGCATCGCCACCACCACAGCCTTATGACCGAGCAGCTTGCCCGCCCAGCGGTCCATCTTTTTGACCCGTTCGTGTTGTTCGCGCTGCGCCATAGCAAAACCTCCCAACACCATCGTGTCAGGAAAGGAGCTCCACAACAGCCACGCTCCAAAACCGGTTTTAACGGTCAAACCAAAAGCTGACCAAAACCTTGCACAAATCTGTCCATTTATTCAGGCACACGTCAGCAAATGAACACTTAGCCGCAAAATGCCCAGATAGCAAAAGACCGACGATGCAGGCGCATCGTCGGTCTATGCACAAATTTACACGTGATCTTGGTAAATCTCACGCGGAGCAAGCTCCAAATGTTTGCGTTTTAAGGTCTTAGGGGCCTTATACGTGTTGCTTTCGAAGTCGATGTACTCGGTCTGCTTGAGTAGGCGCTCGATCATCTCCTCGTGATCAAACAGATCCCAGGCCTCATGCACGGCATCGAGTTTAGCGTGCGTCTCGGGACGGCGCGGCATAAACAGCGTGCAGCAGTCAGGAGCGGCCTCAGTCGAGATATCGAACGTACCGATCTCCTCGGCGCGTGCGATGATCTCCTGCTTGTCCGAACCGATGAGCGGACGGAACACGGGGATCTTCACGGCCTCGTTGACGGCCATGATATTCTCAAGCGTTTGGGAGGCAACCTGTCCAAGCGATTCGCCCGTCACGATGGCCTTGGCGCCCTCGATGTGTGCAATGCGCTCGGCAACCGAATACATAATGCGGCGATACATGATCACGCGCAGGTTGCTGGGACAGGTGACCGAAATCTCACGCTGGCAGTCGCCAAACGGCACCACGTACAGGCGGCCGATCTGGACACCCGGCTCAAGCGCACGGATGATGTCCTGCACCAAATACTCGCTCGTATCGGGCGTCTGCGGACGACCAGAGAAATGTACCGGCACGCACACCGCGCCGCGACGCGCGAGCATCCAGGTCGCCACCGGAGAATCGATACCCGACGACAGCAGCGTCACGACCTTGCCGGCAGAACCCACCGGCAGACCGCCCACGCCGCGCTCGGAGCGAGCGTACACATAAACGCTACCCTGGACCACCAGTACGTGCACCATCGCATCGGGGTCGTGCATTTGAACCTTTTTATCGGGGAAGGCCTCACACAGCACCTCGCCCACCTGACGATTGATGTCAATCGAGGTGAGCTCATAGTCGGTATTGGAGCGCTTGGCGTGCACCTTAAAAGAATCGAAGGAACCAAACTCGCGCAGCGCCTTCACGGCGGCGGCACAGTACTCCTGAGGGTCGCGATTGGTGTGATACGCCAAAGACACACGAGCAACGCCGGGAACGGTGCGAATGACACGCGCCGCCTCGTCGGCCTGATGCTCGTTAAAGGTCACGAGGATATAACCGGAAATTCGAGACACGGCATTCACGGAAAAGGCGGCCAAGGCCGCCTTGATGTTATCCATGAGGATATGCTCAAAATGTGCGCGGTTCTTACCCTTCAGTCCAACCTCGTGATAGTGGACCAGGCAGACGCGAGCCGCCATTTAGGCTTCAGCAACCTTGTGGCCGAGCGCCTTCTCGTAACGGGCCTCGTCGTAAGAGATGTCGCCGTCGACAATCTCGTCCATAGCCATCGAAATGGTATCGGCACCGGAAAGCCCGATGGTGATGTCATCGACATCCTGGACGGCAAGCACGCGGTTGTGCTGGCCACGCAGCATGCTGTTAATGTCGCAGGCGCGCTTGGAGGCAAGCGAAGCAAGCAGGAAGCGGTTGTGATCGGTCTTCTCCAGAAGATCGTCAATGCAAGGCTTTACAACGGACACGGACCTCAGATCCTTTCATGCATATCGAGAACGCGAACGAGCTCATCGGTCGCGCGGTCGAGATCGTCATTAACCACGACGTCGTCGTAGCGGTCGGCAAGGGCAAGCTCATCGGCGGCGTTTGCCATACGCAGCTCAATCGTCTCGGGCGTCTCGGTACCGCGACCGACTAGACGCTCGCGGAGCACCTCAAGCGAAGGCGGCTTGATAAAGATCAGCACGGCCTTGGGGAAACGCTCCTTCACCTGCAGGGCGCCCTGGACATCGATCTCCAAAATCAGAGATGCGCCAGAGGCGAGCTTGGATGTGACCTCGCTCACCAACGTGCCGTAGCAGTTACCGTGGACCTCGGCCCACTCAACAAACTCACCGTTTGCCACGCGGCG
>USOG01000087.1 GCA_900556365.1 uncultured Collinsella sp. | reverse complement strand
CGGTGATTCGACCGATGGTCGAGAGTTATAGCAAACAGAAGCGCTTCATTACCGACGCGAGCCACGAGATCAAGACGCCGCTGGCTGTAATTGACGCCGCCAACGAGGTACAAGAGATCGAGAGCGGCGAGAGCGAGTGGACGCAGAGCATTCACGAGCAGGTCGCGCGGCTGACGGCGCTGACGGATCGTCTGGTGTTCCTGGCGCGTATGGACGAGGGTTCGGCCGGCTTTGCCATGGCGGCGATCGATCTTTCGGAGGCCGTGGACAAGGCTGCGGCGCCGTTTGAATCGGTGGCGGTTTCGCGAGGTAAGCGGCTGTCGACGTCGATTGCGAGCGGTGTGCGGGCCCATGCCGATGCCGCGGCAGTGGCGCAGGTTGTTGAGCTGCTGCTGGACAACGCCACACGCTACGCAAGCGAGGACAGCGTGATCGAGCTGAGCCTGCGTGCCGTTTCGCGCGGTGCGGGCAAAAGCTCGGCCGAGCTTGTCGTATCGAATGCTGTTGATGAGCTGCCCGAGGGCGACCTGGACCGATTGTTCGACCGTTTCTACCGTGTAGACGTCTCGCGCAGCTCCAAGACGGGCGGCTCGGGCGTGGGCCTATCCGTCGTGCGCGCCATCGCCGAGGCGCATGGCGGCTCCGCTACCGTATCCGGCCACGATCATCAGATCGCCTTCACCGTCCGCCTCTAAAACCTGCCAAAAAGGGACAGGTTTATTTTGGCAGGTTTTATCTGGGGAAACGTCGACGGAGGAGGTTGTGGGCTGAGGGTACGTCCCGGCGTGACGCTGCGGAGTGGGACGCACTTTCCTCTTGGGGCGCCTAGCGGAAACTGCATCCCAGTTTGAGGCTTCAGAACGGGACGCAGTTTCCCCTAGGGGATCGTTCCGGAAACGGTATCCCAGTTTGGACCCTCGGAATGGGATGCGCTTTCCGAATGGCGTCTCAAGCGGAAACCGTGTCCCGGAATACAGCCTCAGAGTGGGACGCCGTTTCCGGTTGAGACCACCTGCTTGGACATCTTTCTACGCTCGCTTCTGCAGGGTGTAGATCGACTTATCCATGTTGAACAGATAAGCCACAACGCAGACGATGAAGAACGCCGGCAGATTACCGAAACCGAAGACCTCGCAGCCAATGAGGATGGGTGCGAGCAGTGTATTGGTGGCGCTGCCAAAGACGGCGGCGTAGCCCAGCGCGGCGCAAAGCTCGATGGGCATGCCGAGAATCCCGGCGAGCACGACACCCAGGCTGGCTCCGATGGAGAACAGCGGCGTCACCTCGCCACCCTGATACCCTGCGGCAAGCGTGGCGATGGTGAGTGCAAATTTGAGTGCCCAGTCCCAAGGCGTGATCGACGCCTCGCCGTTGTCACCCAGTGCCGCGGATATCAGGTTTGTTCCAAGGCCACAGTAACGCCCCTGCCATAGCACGAACAGAATCGCCGATAGCGCGATGCCCATGACGGCAACGCGCATATAAGGGTTGGGGAGCAGCCGCGCTGCAAGGGTCTTGGCGTGGGCAAGGCACCAGGCAAAGGCGCCGCCTACCATGCCAAACGCGATTCCCAACACCGCAAGCCGTCCAAGACCGGGGAGGTCGAGCGCATATGAGGCGGTAACGGCGACCTCGAACTTCTCGAGCCCCAGGGCGCCGGAGGTCATGCTTGCGGCGAGCGCGGCCGTAAGCGCCGGAAACAGCGCGCGATACTCCATGCGTCCTGCGACCAGCACCTCGATAGCAAAGACCGTAGCGGCGAGCGGCGTTCGGAAGAGTCCGGCAAAGCCGGCGGCCATGCCGATAAGCAAAAACGTGTTGCCGGGGTCGCGGAAAGGCAGGCGTCGGCCGATCCAATGCGAGACGGTCGCGCCGATCTGCACGGCTACGCCCTCGCGTCCCGCACTGCCGCCAAAGAGGTGCGTTCCCCACGTGCTCAGCATAATGAGCGGCACCAAACGCGGGGAGATGGCGTCCTCGCGTCCGTGACCTACGTCGAATACTAAGCTCATGCCTCGGTCGGTGCCCTTGCCCCAAGTGCGGTAGGCAAACACGATGGCAAGGCCCATGAGGCCGAGGAAGGGAAGGAGCAGAGTGATGTGCTCGTTGCGGAAGGTGCCGATTGCCAAAAGCACGCGACCAAAAAGGGCGCAGATAGCGCCAACGATAACCCCGACGGGCATTCCGACGGCACCCATGAGCACAAGACTGCTATAGGTGTTGAACAGGTGTTTGATTCTGTTCGATGCGCTGCTTTCCGACACTTCTCCTCCAAAACAAAAAAGACTCCTGCCGCGGCGTGATACCTAGGAGGCACCACGTAACAGCAGAAGTCATCAGCAACAAGGCGGTTTAGGGCGACGCGACAGTTTTACTGGTGCGCCCAGCGGAGACATTCATTCCGCAGCGGAATCATAACGGCGGGCGAGGCTTGGGTCAAATGATTGCCTTGGACAGTCCTGGTGCCTGCCCGTACCCCTCGTTTTCCCATATAAAACCTGCCAAAATAAACCTGTCCCTTTTTGGTCGGTGCGAAATGGGTAATACTAAAGAGTTATCCGACCAGATGGGAATTAATCGATGGCCTATATCGAATTCAAAGACGTCATCAAGGCATACGGCGAGGGCGACGCCCGCATCCACGCGCTCGACGGCGCGAGCTTTACGGTCGAGCGCGGCGAGCTCGCCATCATTTTGGGTGCTTCGGGTGCCGGCAAGACTACGGCCCTCAACATTCTGGGCGGCATGGACACGGCAACCTCCGGCACCGTGACGGTGGACGGGCGCGACGTGAGTTCCGCCAACGAGGCGCAGCTCGTGGAGTACCGCCGCGCCGACGTCGGCTTTGTCTTCCAGTTCTACAATCTGGTTCCCAACCTGACGGCCCTCGAAAACGTTGAGCTTGCAGCGCAGATCTGCCCTGATTCGCTCGATGCCGAACAGACGCTTCGTCAGGTTGGCCTGGGCGAGCGCCTCGCCAACTTCCCCGCGCAGCTTTCGGGCGGCGAGCAGCAGCGCGTGTCCATCGCCCGTGCACTGGCAAAGAACCCCAAGCTGCTCCTGTGCGACGAGCCCACGGGCGCGCTCGACTATAAAACTGGCAAGCAGATCTTGCAGCTGCTACAGGACACCTGCCGCAAGCAGGGCATTACGGTCATCATCATCACCCATAACTCCGCGCTGGCGCCCATGGCAGATCGCTTGATTCGCTTTAAGAACGGTCGCGTGGAGAGCGAGACGGTCCAGCAAAATCCCGTGCCTATCGAGACGATCGAGTGGTAGCGCCCATGGATCAGGACCGCCAAAACAGCCAACGCCGCGACGCGCAGAACACGGAGCGCGAGCAGGATTTTACGACCTACCGCACTGCCCAAAGTTCAAACGACATGGTGCCGACGGTGTTTCGCCGCGGTGTCTACCGCACGATTCGCGGCAGCCTCAAACGCTTCTTGTCTATCGTCGTGATCACCGCGCTCGGCGTGAGCGTGATGTGCGGCCTCAAGGCGGGTTGCGAGGATCTGTGCGATTCGGTCGACGCTTACTTTGACCAGCAGAATGTTTATGACATCAACGTGCAGTCGACCTATGGTCTGACCGATGACGATCTTGCTGCGATCCAAGAGGTCGATGGCGTCGAGACGGCCGAGGGCATCTTTACCGAGACCGCCTATACCGCCGTGGGTACGACGCGCGAGCGTGTCGTCGTACAGAGCCTCTCCAAAGAGAATATTGACCAACCGGTGTTGGTGAGCGGCGAGCTGCCCGAGACTTCGGGCGAAGTGGCAGTGACCTCACGTTTTTTGAAAGCTTCGGGCAAGAAAATCGGCGATACGGTGAGCTTTGCCGCCAACGATGCGAGCTCGTCGAACCAAAGCGCCAAGGACCAGTTTGCCGATGAGGACTACACCATCACGGCCGAGGTCCTCGATCCCACCGACGTGAGCTCCGACTCGACGGTCAACGCCTTCCGTGCCGCCTCGGCCGCGGACTACAAGTTCTACGTGAGCGAGGATGCCGCGACGTCGTCGTCCTATTCCGCGATCCACGTGGTCGTCGAGGGAGCCAAGGATCTCAACTCATATTCCGATGCCTACACGGCAAGGATTAACGAGGTCAAGGGCAGTATCGAGAAGATCCGCGAGGAGCGTGAGAAGGCGCGCGCTCAGGAGCTGACGGCCGACACGCCGGCAAGCTTGGATGCGGCCGAGCGCCAGGCGAATATGCTCTTTGGGATTGAACAGGACAACATCAATCGCATGGCAGAGGGCAGCGACGAGCGTGCGCAGGCGCAAGCCGACCTGGACCAGCGCCGTGCCGCCGCCGACCAGCAGTTTGCCGATGCCCGCGCCGAGCTCTCTGACCTGGGCGAATGCACCTGGTACATCCAGGACCGCGGCAATATCGCAAGCTACTCGAGCGTGGAGAGCGATAGCTCGTCAATCGAGGCCATCGCCACGGTGTTCCCGTTCATCTTCTTTATCGTCGCCGTGCTTATCAGCCTCACCACCGCCACCCGCATGGTCGAGGAGGAGCGCACGCTTATTGGCCTGTACAAGGCGCTCGGCTATTCACGCGGGCGTATCCTGTCCAAATATGTGGACTACTCGCTGTGGGCGTGTCTGATCGGTGGCGTGCTTGGCAACATCATCGGATTTGTGGGTCTGCCGCTGTTCCTGTTTACGGTGTTCGACGACATGTACTCGCTGCCCCAGATGCTGCTTTCGTACGACATTGTGTCCTCAATCGTCTCGGTGGCGCTGTTTGCCGTGGGCGTGGTGGGCGCCACGATTATCGCCTGCCGCCACGAGATGGCCGAGACCCCAGCCTCGCTCATGCGCCCCAAGGCCCCGCGTGCCGGCTCGCGTATCTTGCTCGAGCGCATCGGCTTTATCTGGCGCCGCATGGGCTTCTTAAATAAGGTCGCTGCACGTAACCTATTCCGCTACAAAAAGCGCGCCTTTATGACCATCTTTGGCATCGCGGGCTGCACGGCGCTCGTGATCTGCGGTATGGGCATCCGCGATACGTCGGTGGCGCTTTCGCCCAAGCAGTACGGCTACATCACACGCTACGATTTGCTGGCGGTCGCCAATCCCGACGATTTTTCGCAGACGTGCGAGGCGCTCGACGAGCGAAGCACAGCCAAGGATTCCGACGTGACCGTGACTTCGACGCTGCCGATTATGACCGACAACGTCACCTTTACATTTGGCGGCAAGAGCGAGACCGTGCAACTGATCGTGGTGCCCGATGACCGCGCGAACGACCTGGACGACTACGTGTGTCTCGAGGACGAGTCCAAAGAACCGCTCGCCCTGCGTGACGGGGATGTGTATTTGAGCAAGAGCTCTCAGCTGGTGCTGGGGATCAAGCCGGGTGACACGGCTCACGTCCAGGATTCGTCGCTCAATGTTGCCAAGGTCAAAGTCAGTGATATTTCGCTCAACTATCTGGGCAACACGCTTTACATGACGCAGGGCACCTATGAGCGCGCGTTCGGTCGAAGCGCGCGCCTCAACGGCATCCTTGCACTGCTTAAGGGTTCGTCGGCCGATCAGATTGCGTTTACCAACCGTCTTAAGAGCGATGGTTGGATTATGCTGTCGAGTACCGCCGAGCATTGGGAAAACTATGAGGCAAACTTTACGATTATCAATTCGGTCGTGGTGCTTGTGACCTTTATGGCGGCGTGCCTGTCGTTTGTGGTGGTATTTACGTTGTCTAACACCAACATCTCGGAGCGCGAACGCGAGCTGGCGACTATCAAGGTGCTGGGCTTCCGCCGTGGCGAGGTGCACCACTACGTTAACAAGGAGACGCTGATTTTGACGGCGATTGGTGCCGCGCTGGGCGTGCCGCTGGGTGGCCTGCTTGCCGAGAGCTTTACGTACATCCTGCAGATGCCGTCGCTGTACTTTGACGTCGAAGTCGAGCCACTGAGCTACGTGCTTGCCGTGGTGCTTTCCTTTGGCTTTACGATCGTCGTCAACCTCGCCACCAATCGTACCCTCAATAAGATCGACATGGTCGGCGCCCTCAAGAGCGCCGAGTAACCTGCCAAAAAGGGACAGGTTTATTTTGGTAGGTTTTATCTGGGCAAACGCCGGACAACCATTGTCGCTGCCACAATGACAGGATAGGGAACAAGGGCATTTTCCGGGTAGCCGGGTTTGTTACCATTCGTCCCATTCATCAGCATTTTCCTCCAGATATTTTCTTAATTTCTCAAAAGAGCTTGTCCGCCTGTAC
>USOG01000086.1 GCA_900556365.1 uncultured Collinsella sp. | reverse complement strand
TCTGAGTTCGTTGAGATGTTTGTCGGTCGCGGCGCTGCTAAGGTTCGTGACCTGTTTAAGCAGGCCAAGGAAAAGGCACCGTGTATCGTCTTTATCGATGAGATCGATACCATCGGTAAGAAGCGCGATGGCGGCGGCTTTAGCGGCAACGACGAGCGCGAGCAGACGCTCAATCAGTTGCTGACCGAGATGGATGGCTTCGATAACCACAAGGGTATCGTTGTCCTTGCCGCAACCAACCGCCCCGACAGTCTCGATCCCGCTCTACTGCGCCCCGGTCGTTTTGACCGCCGCATCCCCGTCGAGCTGCCCGATCTGACCGGCCGCAAGAACATCCTCGAGCTGCATGCCAAGAGCGTGAAGACCGAGCCGCCGATCGACCTGACCGCGATTGCCCGCGCCACGCCCGGTGCCTCGGGCGCCGACCTGGCCAATATCATCAACGAGGGCGCCCTGCGCGCCGTTCGCGAGGGTCGCAAGCGTGCAACCCAGGACGACTTCGAGGAGTCGGTGGAGGTCGTCATTGCCGGCCAACAGCGTAAGTCCACGGTGCTGTCCGACCACGAGAAGCAGGTCGTTTCTTATCACGAGATCGGCCATGCCATCGTTGCCGCTCGCCAGAAGGGCTCTGCGCCGGTCACGAAGATCACCATCGTGCCGCGCACGAGCGGTGCTCTTGGTTATACCATGCAGGTCGAGGAGGACGAGCGCTTCCTGACGACGCGCCAGGAGGTCTTGGACAAGCTCGCTGTCTATTGCGGTGGCCGCGCAGCCGAGGAGCTCATCTTTGGAGAGATGACGACCGGCGCCGCCAACGATATCGAGCAGGCTACCAAGCTCGCCCGTAATATGGTGACGCGCTTTGGTATGTCCGACGAGTTTGGCATGATGGCGCTCGGTACCGTGCAGAACGCGTATCTCAATCAGGACACGTCGCTCACCTGCGCCCCCGGTACGGCCGAGCGCGTGGACGCGATTGTCGCCAAGCTGATCGAGGATGCGCACGACCGCGCTCTGCAGATCCTGAAGGAGAACAAGTTCAAGCTCCACGAGCTGGCTCGTTATCTGTACAAGAAGGAGACGATCACGGGCGAGGAGTTTATGAATCTCCTCACGCGCGAAAATCCGCTGATGCCAAAGCAGCAGTAAGGCTGGTTGCACATTGTTGAACGCCCCATTTGAGTCTCTATCTCAAATGGGGCGTTTTACGTGGGAGGGATATGTATGAAGATCGTGGTGAGCGCCTGCTTGATGGGCGAGAGCTGCAAGTATAACGGGCTCGACAACTACCACCGCGCGTTGGTCGAGGCCTGCGAACGTACGGGGACCGAGGTTCTCTTGGTGTGCCCTGAGGTCTTTGGCGGCCTGCCCACGCCGCGCAAGCCGTCCGAGATTGTGAACGGAGAGGTTCGTACCTGCGAGGGCATATCGGTCGATCGCGAATTTCGCATGGGTGCCCAACGAGCGCTCGATATGTGCGAGCAGGCGGGCGGGCCGGAAGAGATCGCCGCGTGCATCCTGCAGGACCGTAGTCCCTCGTGCGGCGCGGGTCGCATCTACGACGGAACATTCAGCGGCACCCTTACGGCGGGCAACGGCGTCTTCGTTGATTTACTGCTCCGCCACGGTTATCGCGTGATCCCGGCTAGCGAGTTCGACCCCAGCATGCTGGAGCAATAAAAAACCACCACAAAGGTGCTGCTCCCTTGTGGTGGTTTTGGCCTGGGTCTAGAGCGTGTGGCCGTAGGCGTTGGCGGCCTTGATGGCGGCGGCGAATTTTTCGTCGGTGAAGGGTTCCGGGTTGCCTTGCTTCCACTCGTTGGTGGCGTGCGCGTGCTCGCACAGGGCAGGGATATCGGTCTCGGAAAGCCCGACCTGCTCAAGCGTTACGGGCAGCCCCATCTGCTTGTTGAAGTCAGCATAGCGCTTAAGGTTCTCGGTGTCGCCCGTGTAGGCGAACAACACCAGCACGCCCAAGCTCACGACCTCGCCGTGCAGGTAGGTGCCCTCACGCGGAATGCTGCAGGTGGCGTTGTAGAATGCGTGCGCCACGCTCGAGTTGTAGTAGTAATCGTTCTGGTTGGTCAGGTTCGAGACATAGCCCGTGTTGACCACGATGTCGAGCGCGATTTGCTTGACGGCCTCGCTCGACAGGTTCTGGCGCACGTCCTCAAGACCCTGAACACCGTAGGTAAACAGCGGCTCGGAACAGGTGTGGGCAAGAGCCAGGCCAAGGCCGGCGGTGTGCTCCAGGTCGCCGGCGCTCGTGGCGTACTCGACTTCGGGCTGCTTGGACAGGGCGTCGCCCACGCCGGCCCAGAAGTACTCCGCCGGAGCCTCGGCGATGATCTTGGGATTGATGAAGATGTGCGCCGGTCGGTTGGGGTACGAATAGCCCTCGAGCGATCCATCGTCGTTGTAGACGACGGCAATGGCGGTCGCGGCGGAACAGTTAGAGCAAATCGTCGGCACCGTAAAGACAATCTTCTTGAGCTCGATTGCCGCTGTCTTGACGGTGTCGAGTGCCTTGCCGCCGCCACAGGCGATAAGCACGTCTGCCTGCTGGCAAGCGGGGGAGTTCACGACCTTGGCGATATTGGCGCGCGTACTGTTGGTGCCGTAGACGCGCGTCTCCAGAATCTCGACGTCGGTACCTTCAAGCGCCGCCTCGATGCCCGGCAGCGCCGCAGCTAGGGCTCGCTTGCCACCAATGATGGCGACTTTCTTCGCGCCGTACTCCGCCAGTGCGGCGGGCAGCTCGGTAAAGCAATCCTCGCCGACGGTGTAGTCGCTCATTCCGATTGTGCGCATGGCAGCCTTCTTTCGTTAGTTAAAGTGCTTTCAGGTATTTTGCTCCTAGAGAAGGCTAACGACCACGAGAAATTTCTTACGTATGAAACCAGTGTTGAGGGTTTTTCGCCGGCGCGGAACGTGCTAGCATACTCCGCATAAGCGTTGATGGGGACGAGTAGTCGGCCGTCCGCATGCCACAGAGAGCGGGGAGCGCTGAGAACCCGTGCATGCGACCGATGAAAATCACCCCGGAGCTGCGGTCCCAACGGACGTGCCGCGCAGGCACGTCTTAGTAGATATCGCCGAGATGGTCGTCGATACAGGCCAGCCGAGTAACGGATGCGAGCGCGCGAATACGCGGGCGAGGGCATCTAAGCTGGGTGGTTAAACGAAGAGCTTTTGCGGGCATACAGCCCGTTTTTGTGGCGCTTCGTCCCAGCTTGTAGGGACGGGCGCTTTTTTGGTGCCCAACGGGCGTGCGCGCCCACGACATGAAAGGGGTACCGTGGCAAACGAGTACAAGCAGACGATGAATCTGCCCAAAACCGGTTTTCCCATGCGTGCCGGTCTTTCCAAGTCCGAGCCCAAGCGACTCAAGGACTGGCAGGACAACAAGGTCTACGAGCAGGTTCTGAAGAAGAACGAGGGTCACAAGAAGTTCGTGCTGCACGACGGCCCTCCGTACGCCAACGGCCCGATCCACATCGGCCACGCCATGAACAAGATCTCCAAGGACATGATCAACCGCTACTGGATGATGCAGGGCTATGAGGTTCCCTATGTTCCCGGTTGGGACTGCCATGGCCAGCCGATCGAGCATAAGGTCGAGGAGAAGCTCGGCATCGAGAAGTTCAACCAGACCTCCACGGCTAAGATCCGTGAGCTTTGCAATAAGTTCGCTGTCGAGAACATCGAGCTGCAGAAGGCCGGCTTCCGTCGCCTGGGCGTGCTCGGCGATTGGGACAACCCCTATCTGACGCTCTATCACCAGCATGACGCCGCCGACATCGAGGTTTTCAAGGCCATGTTCGACAAGGGCATGATCTATCGCGGTCACAAGCCCGTCCACTGGTGCAAGCACTGCCATACCGCACTTGCTGAGGCCGAGATTGAGTACTCCGACGAGACGAGCCCGTCCATCTTCGTGCGCTTTGAGATGACCTCCAAGCCCGTCGGCCTCGAGAACTTCGACGGCCCGGTTGACTTTATCATCTGGACGACCACGCCGTGGACCATCCCCTCCGACCAGGCAGTTTCTCTCAAGCCCGGTGCCGCCTACGTCGCCGTTGAGCACGACGGCCGCGCCGAGGTCATGCTCGAGGACCTGGCTCCCAAGTGCTGCGAGGAGTTTGGCTGGGAGTACACCCCGGTTGTGGTCGACGGCAAGCCCTATGTGGTTCCCGCCGAGACCTTCCATCACATTCACTATAAGCAGCCGATCTTTGACGGTGTTGAGGGCGTGGCACTGTTGGCCGATTACGTCGGTGTCGATGACGGTACCGGTATCGTCCACAACTCGCCCGGTCACGGCGTCGACGACTACTTCGCCTGCCTCAAGGAGGGCATCACCGACATTTGCATGCCGGTCGATGACGACGGCAAGTTCTACACCGGCGAGGAGTTTGGCACCGGCGGCCCCTTCAGCGGCATGGATACCGACGAGGCCAACCCGCACATCATCGAGTTCCTGCGCGAGCGCGGCACCCTGGTCCTCGAGAAGAAGATCACGCACAGCTATCCGCACTGCTGGCGCTGCAAGCACCCGGTGCTCTTCCGTGCTACCGACCAGTGGTTTGTCTCGATGGACAAGACCGGCTTGCGTGAGCAGGCTGGCAAAGAGGTCCGCGAGAACGTTAAGTGGTATCCGGCCCACGCGGCCAACCGCATCGGCGCCATGGTCGAGCAGCGTCCCGACTGGTGCATCAGCCGTCAGCGCAACTGGGGCGTGCCTATCCCCAGCTACACTTGCGCCGACTGCGGTGAGAAGGTCATGAACGACGCCACGCTCGACGCCGTCATCAAGCTCTTCCACGAGAAGGGCTCCGACGCCTGGTTCACCGACGCTCCCGAGAGCTACCTGGGCGAGGCCTGCGTCTGCCCCAAGTGCGGCGGCCATCACCTCAAGGCCGATAAGGACATCCTCGACGTGTGGTGGGATTCCGGCGTCTCTTGGAAGGCCGTCTGCGAGTACCGTCCCGAGCTGGAGTATCCGGCTGATGTGTACCTCGAGGGCTCCGACCAGCACCGCGGTTGGTTCCAAAGCTCGCTGCTCACCTCGGTGGGCGCCAACGGCCACGCTCCGTACAAGGCGGTTGTCTCGCAGGGCTTCACCCTCGACGGCCAGGGCCGTAAGATGTCCAAGTCGCTCGGCAACGTCATCGACCCCAATAAGGTCTGCGACGAGATGGGCGCTGACATCATCCGTCTGTGGGTTGCATCCGTCGATACCAGCTCCGACGTGTCCATCGACCACGAGATCCTTGCTCGTACGTCCGATGCCTACCGTCGTTTCCGCAACACGCTGCGCTTCCTGCTCTCCGAGCTCGAGGGTCAGTTTGAGCCCGAGACCGACGGCGTCGCCTTTGCCGACCTGCTGCCGCTCGACAAGCTCATGGTTGCCCGCCTGACTCAGGTTCAGGCCGAGGTCGACGACGCCTACGCCAGCTACGAGTTCCCGCGCGCCTACCGTGCGCTTTATGACTTCGTGGTTACCGAGCTCTCCAACGTGTACCTCGACGCCCTGAAGGACCGTCTGTACTGCGACAAGCCCGGCTCGCTCGAGCGTCGCAGCGCCCAGACCGTGCTGGCCGAGCTCTTCTCGATGCTCATGCGCGACCTGCAGCCGATCCTGTCCTACACGGTTGACGAGGCCATGGCATATGCGCCCGCTGGCTGCGTCGATCACCAGAAGTACGCCGCGCTGCTCGATTGGTACAAGTCGCCCATCACGGTCGACGAGGCCAATGAGTTCGAGGGCGTGCTCGAGGCTTCTCTTGAGCTCCGTAGCGCCGTGACCAAGGCCCTTGAGGATGCCCGTTCTGCCGGCACCTTCACCAAGAGCCAGCAGGTTCGCGTCAAGGCGGTCGTTCCCGCCGAGATGTACGCGCTGCTGACTGGTGACAAAGCGGTCGACCTGGCCGAGTTCTACATCGTCTCCGATGTTGAGCTGACCCAGGGCGAAGAGCTTTCCGTCTGCATTGATGCTGCCGAGGGCGAGTGCTGCGACCGTTGCTGGAACTACCGCACCACCGTCGGCGAGTACAACGGCCACGCGCATATTTGCAAGCGCTGCGCGGAGGCACTTTAGTTACGCAGTTTTACCAAACCGCGTAACGGCTCGACGCTGCAAACCCGCCAGAGCGGCAATTGGGGGTTCCGCCGTTCTGCCGAACGGCGGACCTGCCGATGCTGCGCGGGCCGCATTTGGACAATCTGACGTTCAATTTCAAGGGCGCGACCGAAAGGTCAGCGCCCTTTCATTTCA
>USOG01000085.1 GCA_900556365.1 uncultured Collinsella sp. | reverse complement strand
GCGCCACCGATGTTGTCGAGCACCTCTTGGGCTGATTTGCGGTAGTCCATGACTTCCCTTTCCTCCAACGGGCGCATCTGCACCCGGCCATCTTTGACACTTACACTGTAATCGTTTTCAGTTTCATATGTCTGTAATCGTTTTCACAGTAGGGTGAACGGTAGGAAAAAGCCGGCGAATGGTAGTTTTGAGACAAAAACTGGGGACTCAAAGGCAGGCAGACGCGTCCAAGGACTAGACATTCATGAGCTGATGTCCAAGTTTGAGCGTCCGCAGGCCGCTCTCCCCCTCCTCGCCATCGAGCGCGTCGAGCAGCATATTGGTCGCCTCGACGCCACTGGTCAGGTAGCCATAATGCACGGTGGGAATGCCGCCCGTCAGCGCGCGCAAAAACGCGTTGTCGCCAAAACCGCTCACGCGACGCACGCCCTCGCCCACGCCGCGCAGCTCGTCAAAAGCGCGCAGGGCGCCGGCCGCCATAGTGTCGGTCGCGCACGCGATAAACGAAACATCGGGATCGACGGAGAGCAGTTCGCGCGCAGCGCGATAGCCCGAGTCGAGCGTAAATGACCCCTGGCGAATCAGGCTCGGATCAAGCACCGCGCCCGCGGCGCGCAAGCCGGCCTCAAAACCGCGACGACGGTCGAAACCGGCCGCGCGGTCCTCTTCGGAAACTCCAATGTAGGCGATCTTGCCGTCCACGCGACCCGCAAGCGCACGGCCCAGCTCAAAGGCAGCCTCGTAATCGTCGTGATAGACACACGCCGCGCCCTCGACATGCTGACCGATCAGCACAATGGGCACGCGGCACGAGTCAATCGCCCGACGGTGCTCGTCGGTGATCATGGTTGCCACCAGCACAATGCCATCAACCGGATGGTTTTGGAATAAATCGAGGTATTCGAGCTCGCGATCGGGCGCATTGTCGGTGTTGGCAAGCAGCATCTGGTAGCCACGGCGACCGAGCACCTGGCCAATGCCAGCGGTAATGCGGCTCACGGATTCCGAGTTGATCTTAGGCACGATGACGCCGATGAGCTTGGTGGAACCGGTGCGCAGCGCGCGAGCCTGGCTGGATCGCACGTATCCGGTCAACTCGATTGCCTGCTTTATGCGCTCGGCCTTGTCCGCCGAGATATATCCACCGTTGAGGTAGCGCGAGACGGCGGCGCTCGAAACGCCCGCAAGCTCGGCCACATCTTTCATCTTTACCACGAGCACCCCTGTCATTGAAATCGCTTTCACCATGATACCCGTGAAGACGGCATACGAACCAAATCGGCCCACCCAGGTCGAGCATACGCCAGCGAGCGGGCAGCTGCCGTGGCGAGGTGCCGCGAAAGAGGAGCGAAGCGTACTTTATGTACGCGAGCGACGGTTTGAGCGGCAGATCGCCCGGCAGATGCCCGCGCAGCGTCAAGCGGTCCGGCGTTTGTTAAAACGCCGGAACAAAGTTAGCCGTGGTACTCGCCGTTGTACTGGATGAGCGTCAGGTCCTCCACGCCATCGAGCGCGCGAATGGCGTCCGCATAGGGCATGTCAACGCCGTCCGAGAACACCTCCACGGCCATCTCGACCTTGTCACCGCGCATGGTCTTGGACTTCACCGTAAACTTGGTGCGCCCAAATGCACGCACGATATCGTCGCCGGCGGTCTGGCCCGTGTAGTGGATGACCATCATGTACACGCGCGCCTTGTCCTGGTGGCTCGCAAAGCCGGCAATCATCACCACAATCACCACTGCCGTAAGCCCCACGAGCGCGTACATGCCGGCGCCTGCCGTAATGCCTGTGGTAATGGCCCAAAAAAGATACAGCAGGTCGAGCGGGTCCTTGACCGCTGTACGGTAGCGGACGATAGACAGAGCACCGACCATACCGAGCGAGATGACCACGTTCGTCGAGATCGCGAGCGTGACCATGCAGGTAAGCACGCACATGCCCACGAGTGTCACGGCAAAGCTGCGCGAATACACCACGCCGGTAAAAAAGCGCTTGTACACGTAATAGATCAGGATGCCCATGGCGAGCGCCACGAGCAGCGACAGGCCAATCTTGGCAGGGTCGACCTGGCCAAACGCCTCCAAGACGGAGTTCTTAAAAAAGTCCCTGGTGCTCATGGTCTAAATATCCCCTCGGTTCTCAAAATCCGATTCCCAGTAATTAAATCCGCGCAGGTAGGCGGTCTTTTCGTAACACAGACAGTACTTGGAGACCGCCGTAAGCTCGGCCGCTCCCGGCGGCACCATATCACGCACCAGCTGCGGGCAAAACTCCGTAAACTTGACCTCCATCACCAGCTTGCCGGGCTCCAGGACCGGCAGCGCGGGCAGCGTCGCGTCAAAGATATCGAAGCTTCCCACCGCGGCACGCACGTTCATGTCAAACGTGATGCGCACGGTGCCCTCATCCATCACCCACGGCTCGCGCTCGTAGTCCACGATGGTCCGCGGGCGCATCATGTTGCAGATACACTCGATGTAGAACTCGCGGCAGAGCGGATAGGGGCTCCTCAGCAAAAAGTCGTAGTCGCCGGCCAGGATCTGCTCAAACTCGCCGCGCGTGAGCGGCGCATCCTCCTTGTAAATCCAGCTACCGTACTTCTTTTTTCGCTCGAGCTTAATCACCTTGTCGCTGCCGTTATAGATGCGTACGCGATACTTTTTGCGCATGAGAATGCCGGCGTCTTTTTCCTCGTAGGCCGAGTTGCAGTAGTCGTCAAAATACAGGCTGCGAATAGTGTAACCGCCCGCCCGCGCATGCTTGTCCAGCTTAAACACCGGCGCCATGCGACAGGCAAGCGCGGAGTGCTCGCCCTCGTTAATGAGATATTTGAGCTCGTGGCGGTAACGCTCCTGCGTGGCACGCACAGGCGGTGCCGCCAGGCGCTCAAGCAGCGCGCTAGCCCTCCTCATACGTATCCTCCACGACCTTACCGCCGTCTTGCACGTAAAAACACTTCATGCCGTAGTGCTTGCCGTCGTCGGTCACATAGTAGTCAAACGCATCTTGCGTATAGCCGTCGGAGTTGGTGGCACGCACGCGCACAAAATACTGGCCGGTATCGGGCGCATCGCAGGTCACCTCGGGAAGCAGCACATCCTCGGCCTTAAAGACCACGTCGCTTATGGCATAGTCGCGCGCAAGCTCAACGGTGTAGCGAATGTCGCGCGCCTCAAAATCGTAGGACGCATCCCAGTTAATGCGCAGTTTGCCGTTATCGATCTGCGGCACGCCGATGTAGAACGGCATGGGCTTTTTAAAACTCTCGCGAAAGCTCTTGTAGTTCTCCTCGATCTCGGAGGGAATCGCCGCAGCGATCTGCTCATATTGGTCCTTGGTGACAGGCAGATTGTCGATATCGGGCGAAGCAAAGACCAGGGATTCAGTCACCTCGCGGTAGTGCTTGATCATCTTGGTTAGGCGAGTCTCGGTCAAATACGAGCGCAAGTCCTTGACGGCACGGTCGAGTTCGCTGCGGAACGACTTGCTGCGCAACGCGCGGTTAAACAGCACGTTGCCCCAGTAGTTGCTTGCGCCGCGCTCCCAGCTCGCGTAGTCCGAAAACCCGGTAAGAGAAAGCTCCAGCTTACGCAGCATACCGTCGTTATCCCAATCCAAAAAGTACCAGGTATTTGAGTTGAGAGGGCTGTACAGATAGCAGTTGCGGTTCTGCGTATCGCAGTTGCCCGTCAGGATCTGAAACGCCAACCAATAGACCAGGTTCTCGGTATCAAAGTAGGTGTCGAGCACGTCATCGATCTTTTGCGATTCGTCGTTGAGCGCATCGAGCATCTCGATGAGCTTGGTGTGGTCCGTATCGCCCTTAATCTCAAGCATGCCTTCAAAGCTTGCCTGGTTGTAGTCGGGATCGTCGGCAAGCTTAATGGTGTCCTCGTAGCGATGGAAATCAAAGCTGTTCACCTTGTACAGGTGCCCGCTCTTATCCAGACCATGTGCCTTAAGCGCCGTCTTGTTGAGCTGCTCCACCTGCGTAAACAGGCCGTAGTCCTCAAAGGTATCGTTGGACTTTTCGGTCTGGTCGCACACCCACAGATGCACAAACTGCGTGCGCAGGCCCATCATCTGGGGAATCCCGCGGATAAGGTCATAGGCCATCTTGTTGCGAAAACGCATACCCTCGCCCATGTGCTTGTTGAGCGCAATCGCACGCTGCTGGCGCCAGGTACCTTTTCCTTTTTTGAGCTCCACCTTGTAATTCTTTTGCGAGTTCATGCTCGAAGTCTGACCGCGCACCTGCACAGTGGCATTGGGCGCTTCATCGCCATAGCCAACCTCGCCGGCCACCGGGCCGTCTTCGTCGCCCGGCTGCAGCAGGCCCATAACCTGATAGCGCGTCACGGCCATGTCGGCATAGTCATACACCGAGTACGTATTGATCTCGGCCCAGCTGTGGTCGGTGTTCTCGGAGCTGTTACCGCGCGAGACCGTCAGGTACATGGTCACAATGCCCGAGTCGTCGTAGACCTCGTACAGCTCGTCCTTATCGCGAAGGTGCTTGGACTGGTCGGAGGCCTCGGCCTTTTTAATCTTGTCCTGCTTTTTGACCTTTTTAGTCGAGGATTCGTCCTGAGACGAGCAGCCCGAAAGCAACAGCGCGCCGGCAGCCGCCTCGATCAGGCAGCGGCGAGACATCAACTTATCGATCATCAGAACCTCCCCAATGTTTTTGGTACAGGCGAACCACCATACGTTCAAACGCACTGCGCGGCTCACCGCCCACGCGCTTGTCCTCGTAGCGTTGCTCAACACGGTCGAGCACCCGTCCAAGTTCGGTAAACCAGCCCGTTTTGTCGGTCGCCACAATGGGCTGCTGGCTCAGGATACGATACGGCAAGTTGGCGGTATAGGTATCGAGCCGCAGCAGCGCCACGATAAAAAACACCGCTGCACCCAACAAAAAGCCAAAGCCGTAAAACTGCTGCGGCAAGAGCAGAGAAACGGCAGTCGCCAGCCCGGCCACACCGGCAAACAGGCCCGAAGCCAGCACGGCCCCCTTATAGTCGGTAAAGTACAGCAAGATGAGCAACACCGTATTGCCCACGGCATACAGGCCGTAGCCCACGCACAACGTGCGAAAATACCCGTGCATCAGGTTGTTAAAGCCCAACGGTAGGGCCGAGAGCACTGTGGTCTCGAGCGAGATGACCGCCGCCGTCACAAACAGTTGTTTGAGCGCACAAAACCGCAGTTCTCGGTTGAGCGTGGCAAGCATTTCCTCCTCGGCCACCACAATGTCGCCCACCACGCCACCGTCGTTGAACAGGCTGTAGTAGTCGCGGTAGCGCGGATAAAAGTTGACCTCGACCGAGACCACAAAGTTGACGGACGTGACCAGGATCGTCAAAAACGCGATGAGCGCCGGCACATCGTGGTAGGGCGCACCATAAAACAAGCCCTTGACCTGCACGCCAATGGGACCGGCCCAAATTATCACCAAGTGCGCAAAGAGGCCCAGGTTGGTAAACAAGCCCGTGAGCGCCAACGGCATAAACTGATCAAGCCACCGTAAAAAGAGCCAGGGGCTGCGTTCGCTCTGCGGAAAAAACCGGTACAGCAGTACCACGTCCCAGGCGAGCATGACGCCATAGCCCAGAGCAATTGACGCCAAAAGGCCCTCGACCGGCGGCAGACCAAGCGCCAGCGCGGCCAGGGCGCACAGGCACGCCACGCCAATGGCAGCCGCAAAGCTGCATAGGATACCGCGGTAATCCTTAATAGCGGTGAGATAGCTCATGCCGTTCCAATTGACGATCATAATGTTGAACAGCCACAGGCACAGCAGCCCCTGTAGCAGCGTGGCGCCCGAGAACAGCAAAAAGACGCCGTAGAGCACCGTGCCCACAACGAGCATGATGGCATTAGATCCCCAAAACGAAGGCAGGATCTCATCCTCGCGCTCAGCAAAAAGCATATCGGCCAAAAAGCGCGTGACCGGCATAGAGAAAAAACTCGTGAGCGTGAGCGACGCCAGCAGCGTATAGGTCACCATGCACACCAGCAGATCTTGGTTGGCACGGCCCACACCCCACAGACCGCACAGCACCAAGATACCCACCTGGAGCAGCACGCCCAGCAGCATGGGGCCCGTGCACACAATGCCGGCGTAGCCATAGGCGCGCATCGTGGCAAACAGACCCTTGCGCCTAAACAGGCGCTTGAGCTCAAAACCGATTCCGGCCACCGGCTACTCCCCCTCTCTGGGTAGGTCAAACGCTTGCGCCGTCTCGTCGTACAGCGCGCGATAGTTGGCGAGCATCTGCTCGTGCAAGAAGTACGTGGCAACGCGACGCTGGCCGCGCTCACCC
>USOG01000084.1 GCA_900556365.1 uncultured Collinsella sp. | reverse complement strand
GGTATGGCCAACATGACGAGCTCGGTTTCGGCATCGCAGGTTGCCGGTGAGTTGGCGAGCGCCACGTTTGAGGAGATTCCCGCCCTCGTGGAGCATTATCGCGAGGACCCGCGCCAGCAGGTGATCAAGGCTTGCGAACGCGCCCTCAAACGCCATGCCAAAGAGCTTGCCGAGCGCGAGCGCGTCAATGACATGTACGAGCTTATGCATGATCTTGGCGGCGATGGAGTGGTCGTTGGTGTCGACGAGGTGGGTCGCGGATCGGTGGCCGGTCCTTTGACGGTATGCGCTGTCTGCCTTCCTATGGAGCCGCGCGTCTGGGGCATCAACGATTCCAAAAAGCTCACGCCGGCGCGCCGCGAGTTGCTCTCAGTGAAGATTGCCGAGGTGGCGACGGCGATCGGTTTTTGCCATATCGCTCCCGCGGATATCGATGAGATGGGCATGGCCCGCGCCATCCGCGCTGCCGTCGCGGGTGCTGTGGCCGATACGGGGCTTGAACCCGACTGCGTCCTCATGGACGGTAATCCTTTGGGTGCCGTTCCTAACGAGCGCGATGTGGTGAAGGGCGATGCCAAGATCGCCTGCATCGCCGCGGCGTCCATCATGGCCAAGGTCACGCGTGACGAGATGATGGTCGAGTTCGACGCCGAGTATCCCGAGTACCATCTGGCCGAGTCGAAGGGCTATGCGAGCCCCGAGCACATCGAGGCCATTCGCAAACATGGACTTTGTCCGCTGCACCGCGTGAGCTTTTGCGGAAACTTTCTGCAGACTGAGCGCCTTTTCTAGGCCAATTGTGGAGACATGGACCTCTGGGGTTTTATAAACCTGCTGGTAGCGGGCCGTATGCAACACCATTGTTGCGTACGGCCCGTTTTTTGACGGCATTTGGTCAGCTTTTGGTTTGCTTCCGGTACTTACCCGCATGAAAGGTGCCCTCATCATCGGGGCAATGCAGTGTGCGGGAAAGGAGACCCCATGAGTGCCGCAAGCAAAAAGAGCAAGACGCAGCAGCTCAAGGAGCGTTGGGAAAACGGCGAGCTCGACTCCGGGGCGATGACGCCCGAGTTTATCAAGGGACTCAGTCCCCGCGAGCTAGGCATGCTGGGCGAGCTGATCACCATCGACTACTTTAACGAGCGCGGCTACACCTTGCTGGAGCAGGGCTATCGTTGCACCGAGGGCGAGGCCGATCTGGTGCTGCTCGATGAGCTCGACGATGTCGTGGTGATGGCCGAGGTCAAGACCAGACGCGTTTCGCTGGATTGCACCACGCGGGTCTTTCCCGAGGAGGCCGTGGACGCCCAAAAGCAACGCCGCTACCGCCGCATCGCAAGTTGCTATCTCATGGAGCATTATCCGCTCAAGGCGATTCGCTTCGATGCTGTGGGTGTCACCATCCGCGGCGGGCATATCGCCGAGATCGAGCATCAGTACAACGCGTTCGATTGGCAGGTGTCGTGATGGCGTTCGAGACGTTTGCCGTTCACGCGGCCTGCATCCGCGGCGTCGAGGCGATTCACGTCACGGTCGAGGTCTCGCTTGCCGGTGGCGTTCCGGGCATCCAGATGCTCGGCATTCCGAGTATGGAGGTGATGGAGTCACGCGGTCGTATTCGCTGCGCGATGCGCTCCGCCGGGTTCGAGATCCCGCGCTCGGGCATTACCGTTAACCTGGCACCCGGCGATATCCGCAAGACCGGTAGCGGCTTTGACCTGCCCATCGCCATCGCGGTTCTAGCGGCCGATGAGCAGATTCCCCGTGACAACCTCGATCGCTGCCTTATCGCAGGTGAGCTTGGTCTGGACGGTACGGTGCTTCCCGTCAAGGGCGAGGTGGCGTTTCAGCTATTGGCTCGCGACATGGGGCTGTCTTTTATCGCCGGCAGGTCCGACCAGCATGTGCCACTCGCGGGCGTAGATTGCGGCTTTATCGACCATCTGTCTCAGCTTGCTCATGGCATGGGCGATGCCGCACGGCACTACTTGGATTCCGAGGGTGTCGAGGCGACCTTTGAGCCCGAGCTCGACTATGCAGACGTGCTGGGGCAGGAAGTCGCTAAACGCGGCATGGCGCTTGCGGCGGCAGGAGAACTCGGCTTGCTCATGATCGGGTCTCCGGGATCGGGCAAGACGATGCTCGCACGCCGTATGACCGGCATCCTGCCCGAGCTTTCCGTTGAGGATCAGCAGGAGGCACTGTGCATCCATTCGGTTTTGGGTGAGAACATTGATGGCTTGTTGGCGGGGCACCGCCCCTTCCGCAGTCCCCACCACAGTATTTCGACCGCAGGCCTTATCGGCGGCGGGCGCCCGGTGCACCCGGGTGAGATCAGCCTTGCTCATGGCGGCGTGCTCTTTTTGGACGAGCTTGCCGAGTTTCCCACTGGCGTGCTGCAGACGCTGCGTCAGCCCATCGAGCGCGGCTACGTGAGGATCGTACGCGTCGACGGGGCTTTTACCTTCCCGTCGCGCTTTCAGCTGCTGGCTGCGAGCAATCCCTGCCCCTGCGGCTTTTTGGGCGATCGCGAGGTGCCGTGTCGCTGCTCGGCGGCGATGGTCGAGCGCTATCGGTCTAAACTGCGCGGTCCTTTGGCCGACCGTATCGACATGATGATCGATGTGACCCGTCCCGACCCTCAAGTGATTATCGAGGGCGCGGAGGGCATGTCGTCGGCCGAGTTACGTGACTACGTTGTGCGTGGTCGCGCCTTTCGCGCTTGGCGCGAATCCCGCATGGACGATGCGGATGCCGAGGCCGAGGATGACGAGACTCGGTCCATTGACGGCGTCGTTTCGACCTTTGAGCTCGATGATGCGGCGGAGAAGTGTGTGCTCGGCCTGTCGAAGCGCACGCATCTCACAGGGCGTGGCATCGTGCGCCTTGTTCGCATTGCGCGCACGATCGCAGATGTCGCCGAGAGCGAGCAGGTGACGCAGGACCACGTGCTCGAGGCGGCGATGTACCAGGGAAGGAGGGACCAATGATGGCTGAGGGGACCTTCGAGCTGCATCCAGGTGACGCGTTGTATCCCGAGACCGTTTTGGAGCTTTCTGATGTACCTCAGACGCTCTATGTGCGCGGCAACCCCGAGGCGCTTTCGACGCCCGCGCTCTCCATCATCGGTGCGCGAAAGGCCTCGCCGTATGGTCTTGCCGTGGCAGAGCTTGCGGCGAAGGTGGCGGTTGAGGCGGGAGTGACGGTAGTTTCGGGCGGTGCAGTCGGTTGTGACCAGGCCTCGGGTTGGGCTGCGGTCAACGCCGGCGGCAAACACGTCGTGGTGCTGGGGACGGGCGCCGACGTGGTCTACCCGCGTTCGAGCGCGGGGCTTATTACGCGCACGCTCGATACGGGCGGCGCGGTCGTGTCGATCTCTCCGTGGGGCATGGGTCCGCGCAAGTTTGCCTTTCCGCGTCGCAATCGCGTGATCGCGGCCCTGTCGCAAGCCCTCTTTGTATCCGAGGCGGGTATGCCTTCCGGGACGTTTTCTACAGCCGAGGCTGCTATGGATTTGGGGCGCGAACTTCTTGCCGTGCCGGGGTCGATCCTATCGCCCGAGTCGCGTGGCACGAATTACCTCATTGCGAACGGTGCCTGCTGCATTGTCGACGAGGAGTCCATCGAGATGGCTATCTCTCGCATATACGGCACCCTGCGCTACTCGCGCCCCGATGCTCCCGGCATTGCCGACCTGAATCCAACACAGCAGACCGTGATGCATGCGCTCATCGCCTCTCCGCTCAAGGTCGACGACATAGCGGCGCTCGTCTCACTCGATGCTGTCGGCGTACTCAAACTCTTGGGTTCGCTTGAACTCGAGGGCCTTATCGAGCGCATGATGGATGGAAGGTATGCGCCCTCCAAGTTTGCCCTTCACGCCCAGACGCCCTTCGGTCACAATGGAAAACGTGTCAATTAGAAAGGTGTTTGCAGATGCAGTTCGATCAGGTGACGGTTATCGGTGGCGGTCTGGCGGGTTCTGAATGCGCGATCCAGCTGGCAGACCGCGGGTTTGCCGTAAAGCTGTGCGAGATGCGCCCCCAGGTGAGCTCCCCGGCTCACCATACCGATCACCTGGCAGAGCTCGTCTGCTCCAATTCGTTTAAGTCGACCCGTCCGGATTCCGCGGCTGGTTTGCTGAAGGCCGAGCTTGAGCGCATGGGTTCAGTCCTGCTCGACTGCGCCCATCGCGCTGCTGTTCCCGCTGGTGGCGCCCTGGCGGTCGACCGTGTTACATTCTCCGAGCTCGTCGAGGCTGAGGTTGCCGCCCGCCCCAATATCGAGGTCGTTCACGGCGAGGTCACCCAGATCCCCGAGGGCCACGTGGTCATTGCCGCGGGCCCGCTGTGTTCACCGGCGCTGAGCGAAGAGGTCATGAAGCTCGTCGGTGGCGACGCCCTTGCGTTCTTCGATGCCGCGGCGCCGATCGTCGATGCCTCCACGCTCGATATGGACGTGCTGTTTTCGCAGTCGCGCTACGAGGAGCAGGGGGGCGGCGACTATCTCAACGCTCCGCTCAACAAGGAGGAGTACGAGGCCTTTATCGAGGCGCTCACCACGGCCGACCGCGTGGTGCTCAAGGACTTTGAGGGCGGCGATCTGTTCCAGGCCTGCCAGCCTGCCGAGGAGGTTGCGCGCACCGGCAAGGACGCCATTCGCTTTGGCGCCATGAAGCCCGTCGGCCTCACCGACCCGCGTACCGGACGTCGCCCTTGGGCGGCGATTCAGCTGCGTGCCGAGAACAAGGAGAAGACCGCCTATAACCTGGTGGGCTTCCAGACCAACCTGACCTTTGGCGAGCAGAAGCGCGTCTTCCATATGGTGCCGGGCCTGGAGAACGCTGAGTTCTTCCGCTACGGTGTCATGCACCGCAATACCTTTGTCGACGCCCCGCACGTGCTCGATGGCACCTTTGCCGTGCCCGGTACCGGCGTGCGCCTGGCCGGTCAGATCACCGGCACCGAGGGGTACATGGAAGCCGTGGCGACCGGTCTGCTCGCGGCGCTCAACACCTATGCAGAGGCTATCGGCGCCGATTCCGTCGAGTTGCCCCGCGTGGGCGCCCTGGGTGCGCTCGTGGGCTATGCGACCGATCCTGCCACCGTGGGCTATCAGCCCATGCATGTCAACTTTGGCCTGGTGCCGCCGCTCGAGGACGGTAAGCGCCGCAGCAAGCGCGACCGCTATCAGGCCTATGCGGACCGTGCGCTCGAGGCCCTCGATGCCTACTTGGCCACGCGTTCCGACTTGTTTGGAGGCGACCGGTCATAGCCTTTGACCTGTACGACACCGTCGACTCTTTTATCGCCTATATCGCACGCGTTGAGGGGCTTTCTCCCAACACGGTGACGGCCTATGGCTCGAGACTGGAGCGCTTTGCTGCCTGGTGCGAGCGCGAGGATATTGATGCTTTCGCTGCCGACGTGCGCACCATTCGTCGCTATCTTGCTGAGCTTTCGCGTGAGCAGGTGGCTCCCCGAACGCTTGCGGCGCACCTGTCGGCTATCCGATCTCTCTATCGCTGGATGGCTGCCGAGGGGATTGTCGAGGGCGATGCGGTCTCGGCGATCGCGTCGCCCAAGCTGCCGCGTGACCTGCCGGGCGTCCTTACGACCCAGCAGGTCGAGGCGCTGCTCAAGACGCCTGATACCTCAACACCCGCGGGACTGCGCGATGCGGCGATGCTCGAGTTGCTCTATGCCTCGGGTGCCCGCATCTCAGAGCTTGCGGCGCTCAATGTGGAATCCATCTCATGGTCCGAGCGCACGCTGCGCCTGTGGGGCAAGGGGAGCAAGGAGCGTATCGTCCCTCTGTATCGTCGTGCGCTCGATGTGACGCGTCTCTATATTGAAGAGGGGAGGCCGGAGTTGCTCGCTCGGGCAAAGCGCCGCGACCTCGCTACCGGGCCGCATCCGCTGCTTATATCGGCGCGCGGCAATCGCATGAGCGCCGCGATGCTTCGGCGGCGGTTCCATACGCTGGCGACGCTCGCCGGCATTCCGGCTGACATCGCCCCGCATGCGATGCGCCATACCTTTGCGACCGACTTGCTCGAGGGCGGTGCGGACCTGCGCTCGGTTCAAGAGCTGCTAGGTCATGCGAGCCTGTCCACGACGCAGATCTACACGCATCTCACACCCGATCGGCTTAAACGTGCCGTGGCTCAAGCCCATCCCCGCGGCGAATAGTGGCTGGGACGTCCCGCGCCGCACTCAGGTGTGTGGTTTTGATTGCGGGTTGGCAGGAAGAGGCATTCCTGCTATCATTCATCGGGTTGCTTCACGGCAACATGTTTTTATCACGCACGCGCGGCTACTTCATACCGTGGTGCCCGGGCTTTGGTAGCACATGTCCGGGTTGGTTTTGGA
>USOG01000083.1 GCA_900556365.1 uncultured Collinsella sp. | reverse complement strand
GTTCGCCATCTTGCCAACGTGCTTGGAATGCCCTACGTGGCGGTCCTTCGCAATATTCAGGACAATACAGAGGGCGCCCAGAGCCTGCATACCATCGCGACGGACGTCCGTCGCTCCACGGTTGCCTATATTCAGGAGCATGCCGGCGAGTTCCCGGGCGTCAAGATTGCCGAGCGTACCGAGCGCCAGTATCCATATGGCGAGACGGCATGTCATATCTTGGGCTATACCGGCACCATTACCTCCGAGCAGCTCGAGGCCCAGAATAAGAAAACCTCTGGCGATGATGATGCTTCTGCTGGCAAGATTACGTACCAGTCGGGCGATATCGTGGGCCAGGCGGGCGTTGAGAGCTACTACGAAAACCTGCTGCAGGGTATTCGTGGCGAGCAGACCGTCAAGGTCGATGCTTCGGGCAATGTGACCGGTCAGGCCGGCGCCGTGCCCGCGAAGGCCGGCTCCGACATTAAGCTCACGCTCGACCTTAAGATCCAGCAGGCCTGTGAGACGGCGCTGGCGAGCGCTATCGAGCTTGCCAAGACCACTGGCTACAGCAATGCCGGCAACGGCGCTGTGGTGTGTCTCGATCCCAACAATGGCGAGATTTTGGGCATGGCGAGCGAGCCCAAGTTCGATCCGTCCGTCTTTATCGGTGGCGTCTCAAACGACGTGTGGACCGAGCTCAATGATGACAAGGGTTCGCACCCGCTGCTCAACCGCGCCATTAGCGGACAGTACATGTCGGCCTCGACCATCAAGCCGCTCTCGGCGCTGGCCGGTCTTGAGTTTGGAACCTACACTTCAACGCAGACAACCAACTGCACGGGCTATTGGACGGGCCTGGGCAAGGCTTGGGGCAAGCGCTGCTGGCTGACGTCTGGCCACGGCACCATGACGCTGCAGTCGGGTATCGCCAACTCGTGCGACCCTGTCTTCTACGACATGGGCAAGGCGTTCTTTTATGACGAGCAACATCCCGAGGGCCTGCAGGAGGTCTTTCGTCGCTGGGGTCTAGGCAAGACCTGCGGTATCGATCTGCCGAGTGAGGGCTCGGGCCGTATTCCCGATGCCGAGTGGAAAGAGTCGTACTTCACCGACGCCTCTGCCGAGGACCGCAAGTGGAATGCCGGCGATATGACCAACATTGCCATCGGCCAGGGCGACATCCTGGTGACGCCCCTGCAGATGGCGTGCGCCTATATGGGTCTTGCCAACGGCGGCAAACAGTACGTGCCTCACGTGTTTTTGTCTGCCGTATCGCGCGATGGTGACGGCGATGCCTATAAGTACAACGGAAAGGGCAAGAAGAAGCGCCTGGAGGCCAAGATCAACAGCGATTCGGATTTGGCTCTTGTTCGCAACGGCATGCACGACGTGATTTACACGGCATCGACGTCCCTAGCGGCTCACTTTGGCACCCTGACGCCGCAGGTATACGGCAAGTCGGGCACGGGCGAGAAAAGCGGCGAGGACGAATACGCGTGGTTCTGCGCCTATGCACCGGCCGATGACCCCAAGTATGTCATCGCTACTGTCCTGGAGCAGGGCGGCGGCGGCTCAGATACCGCGATGCATGTCGTGCGCGACGTGCTCGGCGTGATTTATGGCGAGCCCGATACCTCTTCGGCCTCGGGCGATTCTTCGGTTCGATAGGAGGTTGCGATGGATTTTTCTCCGGCGGATCTGTTCCGTTCAACCAAGACCGGCTCTCGCAGCAGCCTGGACCGTGTCAACAAGCAACTTTCGGCCTCGCGCGGCACGTTTCGCCAAAAGGTGCATATCGGTGTGCTCGTGGCTACTGTGGCGCTTGTCGCCTACGGTGCCATCATTATCTGGTCGGCTTCGCAGTTTAAGGCCGATGCCTCGTTCTCACGCCATCTGCTGGGAATTGGCATCGGAGCGGTGCTGGCGGTGCTGGTCTGGCGTACCGACCTGCGCGGTATTTCCAATTTCTCGACGGCGTTGCTCGTCATTGACCTGATCGTGATTTTCTCGCCCAAGATTCCGGGTCTGTCCTATACGGGCGGTCTGGGCATGACGGGCTGGATCAAGATTCCCGGTATCGGCTTGACATTCCAGCCGGTTGAGCTTGCCAAGCTCATCACCATCTTCTTTATTGCTACGCTTGGCTCGCAGTATAACGGTCGCATCGATACCGTTCGCGACTACGTCAAGCTCTGCGGCATGCTGTCCATTCCGTTTTTGGCCGTCGTTGCCATGGGTGACCTGGGCTCGGGCCTGGTCGTGCTGGTTTCGGGCGCCATCGTCATCTGCATGAGCGGTGCACGCCGCGAATGGGTGCTGTCGACCCTGGCCCTGCTCGTGGGCCTGGTGGCCCTCGTCCTGGCGCTTGATTCGGTCTTTGATTCGTTGCTCGGCCACGATGTGCTCATCAAGCAGTATCAGATGAACCGTCTGACGGTCTTTATCGACCCCGATAATGCCGATTCGGACGATGCCTACAACCTGCAGCAGTCGCTTATCGCCGTTGGCTCGGGCGGCTTCTTTGGTAAGGGCCTGGGGCATGCGACGCAGTCGGCCGGCGGCTTTCTGCCTGAGTTCCACACCGACTTCGTCTTCGCCTTCCTGTCCGAGACCTTTGGCTTTTGCGGTTCCTTTTTGCTCCTGTGCCTCTACGTGCTGCTGATCTTTTCGACGATTCGCGTCGCCTTTAAGTGCGAGTCGCTGTTTTTGCGTCTTTCGTGTGTGGGCATCGTTGGCATGTGGGCGTTCCAGACTTTCGAAAACATCGGCATGTGCATCGGCATGATGCCGATTACCGGTATTCCGCTACCGTTTATTAGCTTCGGTTCGTCTTCGATGATGATTCAGCTGCTGACGGTGGGTATCGTACAATCCATATGGCGGCATCGTTCGGGCGCCGCGTAACCGCTGGAGGGGTTTGCTATGAAAATTCCCGTAGATAAGCTGACCCGCGCTTTTAAGATGGGCGCGTCCGTTAAGAAGGATTCCGATACGCTGGTGCGCGTCTCGGTCTATCTGGATTCGTCCGCCTCGCGCTTTCTGGCCGAGACGGTGCGTGACGCCTTTGTGCCGCAGACGACCTCGGGCATTGTGCGCGTCGAGCGTCTGGGGGAGGAGCGAATTGCTCCAAAGACCGATACCGATGTGGTGCTGGTGCTCTCGTGTGGTTCCGACCGCTTGGAGAGTGCCGTGCAGGAGCTCGTGATCGCCGGCGCGCCCGTGTGCGTGCTTGCCGAGTCTGCTGTGGAGGTGCCGTTTATCGAGGAGTCCACGCCCATGCTCGGCGTGGTAGCGGCAATCGATAAGACGTATCTGCTCGAGACGCTTGCCCGCTGGATTCTCGATCGCACCGACAAGGAAACGGCTTTTGCGGCGAACTTTGCCTTCATGCGCATCGCGGCGGCCAACCGTATCATCACCTCGTGCGCGCTCACCAATATGGCGACCGGTGCACTGGTGTTTTTGCCGGGCGCCGATTATCCCGTTATGGCGCTGGCGCAGGTGGGCATGCTCTTTGAGCTCGCTGCCGTCTTTGGACGCGGCATTAAACCCGAGCGTGGCTACGAGGTCGCGGGCGTGCTTGCCGGCGGTCTTGTGATCCGCGCGGTCACCCGCGCGCTCGTCAAGCAGACGCCGCATATTGGGTTTGCCGTCAAGGCGCTCACTGCTGCCGCGGGCACCTATGGCATGGGCCGTGCGCTCGTTTCGCTCTACGAGCGCGATGTCGACTACAGCCGTGCCAATGAGGTGGTCACTGCCACGTTTTCCCGCGTTCGCGATCTTGTGACCACGGTCGCGGGCGCTACCCGTCCTATGGCGTCCTACCAGGACGCATCAGATCTCGCTGCTTAGGGGTTTTCCGTTGCGCGTTCCGTACCAAGATTGTTTTCATTTAATTGAGCCGTTGCTCGCCAAGGTCGAGAAGCCGAGCCGCTATATCGATCACGAGTGGGGCACGCTTTCCAAGGCCGATGCCGACTACCGTTGCTGCCTGATCTACCCGGATGTGTACGAGGTTGGTCTGCCCAACCAGGGCATCGCCATCCTCTACAACATCCTTAACCAGGCCGAGGGCATCTCCTGCGAGCGCGGCTATGTGCCGTGGCCCGATATGGGCGACGCCATGCGCGAGGCGGGTATTCCGCTGCTATCGCTCGAGGGTGCAGCGCCGGTCGCTTCGTTTGATATCGTCGGTCTGCATGTGCCGCACGAGATGGCGGTGACGAACTTCCTCGAGGCTTTGGACCTCGCTGGCATTCCGCTGTTAGCGGCCGACCGAGGTGAAGACGACCCCATCATCATCGCCGGCGGTCCCTCGGTGTACAACCCCGAGCCGTACGCGGCCTTCTTCGATGCCATCCTCATCGGTGAGGGCGAGGAATCGCTGCTCGAGACCTGCCAGCTGCATCGCCGCCTGCGTGACGAAGGGGTCCCGCGCGCGCAGATTGTCGAGCAGCTTGCATCCATTGCCGGCAACTACGTGCCGTCGCTCTATGAGGTTCGTCATGACGAGCCCTGCTCGCCGCATGGCTACACCGTGCCACGTGAGGGCAAGGATGCGCCGACCGTGGTCTACAAGCGCGTCGTCGAGGATTTCGGCGCCACGAATCCGCTGTCGCAGTCGTGCGTGCCCTATGCGCAGCTGGTTCACGACCGCCTGTCTATCGAGATCCTGCGCGGCTGCGCCCGCGGCTGTCGTTTTTGCCAGGCCGGCATGACGTATCGCCCGGTGCGCGAGCGCTCGGCCGACCAGATCGTCTCGTCGGTGATTCAGGGCCTGGAAAAGACTGGCTATGACGAGGTGTCGCTGACCTCGCTCTCCACGACCGATCACTCCTGCATTTGCGACGTGCTCGGCAGGCTCAACCGTCGCCTGGAGGATACGGGTATTCGCGTGTCTATTCCGTCGCAGCGCCTGGATTCGTTTGGCGTGGATATGGCCGAGTCGGTCGCCGGCGAAAAGAAGGGCGGCCTGACGTTCGCGCCCGAGGCCGGCAGCCAGCGCATGCGCGACATCATTAACAAGAACGTGACCGAGGAGGACCTGGACCGTGCGGCCAAGGCGGCCTTCGAGGCCGGCTGGAACCGCATGAAGCTCTACTTTATGATGGGCCTTCCCGGCGAGCGCGACGAGGACATCGTGGCCATCGCCAATCTGGCCGATCACGTGCTGGAGCTCGGTCGTTCCGTGGTGCCCAAGGCTCGTCGCGGCTCGATCTCGGTGTCGATCTCGGTTTCGGTCTTTATCCCCAAGGCTGCCACGCCGTTCCAGTGGTGCCCGCAGCTCGACTACGACGACGTCAAGCGTCGCCAGAAGCTGCTCGTCACGAGCGTTCGCAACCGTGCCGTCCGCGTTCATTACCACGATGCCGAGACCTCGCTCATCGAGGCCGCGCTGTCCCGCGCCGGTCGTGACATGACGCCCGTCATCATCGATGCTTGGCGCTCGGGCTCTCGCTTTGACGCGTGGGTAGAGCATTTCTCGCTCGATAACTGGAAGGAGGCTGCTGCCAAAAACGGCATCGACCTCAATGAGCTCGTGCACCTGCCCTACGAGCTGGACTGGCGCCTGCCGTGGGAGCACGTGAGCCCCGGCTGCACACGCGGCTTTCTCGAGCGCGAGTACCGTCGCTCGCTCGAGGGCGTCACGACTCCCGACTGCACCCGCACGTCGTGCACCGGCTGCGGAATCTGCCCCACGCTCCATGCCAAGAACGTATTGGTGGGTGATCGGGCATGAGTGAGCGCTTGACCGACAATCTCACGCTCTTTAGGCTGCGCGTTCGCTACGGCAAGCGTGATCGCCTTAAGTACCTGGGCCATCTGGAACTGATTCATACCATCGAGCGCATCGTGCGCCGCGCGGGCCTGCCCTATGCCGTCACGCAGGGCTTCTCTCCGCACATGCGCGTGGGATTCTCCTCGGCGCTGCCCGTCGGCACGTCGTCGACCTGCGAGTGGTATGACCTGTTTATGACCGAGTTCGTCACGCTCGACGAGGCCTTTGGGCGCCTGGCCGCGGCGTCTCCGGCCGATTTGGCGCCCATCGAGGCCGCCTACATCGACGTGCGCACGCCGGCGCTTACGGCTCAGCTCACGCGCCTGTCGTACCGCATCGACCTGCACCTGGACCCCGAGGCACCCGTGAGCGCCGATGAGGTGCGCGCCGCAATCGACACGTTGCGTGCAGGTCATGGCATCGACTACGCGCGCGGTAAGAAGAACAAGCGCCTTGACCTTGACCACACTCTGGTGGGCTATGAGCTCACGGCGGGGGAGCGTCCGGACCATTTGGTGCTCATGCTCGACACCCACGCCGACAACGAGGGGTCCATGCGTCCGGAAATTTTGCTTTCTGCGGCTGATGTTTTGTTGCAGGGCTTGACCCCGGGCGTGGATGCACCTATTGTTTCCACCGGTATGCAAGACCTCGTGACCATCTGCTCCTACGATGTCGAGCGTCAGAATCAAGC
>USOG01000082.1 GCA_900556365.1 uncultured Collinsella sp. | reverse complement strand
CTGCAGAAGGCGCTGGCCGAGGCCGGCGAGCTTTCGGGCGTCAACGTGTCCATCCAGCGCGAGGACGTCTTTAACTTTATGTACCGCCTGTAGCGAACGGGCCGTGCGGGAACAGGCCGGCGCATCTGCACCCAAGCACGCCGCCCCCACACGGCCCCGAGAGGAGCGCGCATGGCTTACGACGCCAAGAAAATCTACTACCGCTTCGATGACCATCTGAGCCGCCTGGTCTTGGATTATGAGGCGAGCCGCCAGATTTCGCCCGAGAGCGAAAACCTCTACCACGGCATGCCGACTAATCCGTATGACGAGGGTCTGTTCGTCGAGCATAACGTCAAGCGCGGCCTGCGTAATGCCGACGGCTCGGGCGTGGTCGCGGGCCTTACCCGCATCTCGGACGTGCACGGCTACAACAAGGTCGACGGAAAGGTCGTGCCCGATCAGGGCAAGCTCACGCTGCGCGGCTATAGCATCGAGGATCTGGTCAACAATGCCCAGGCCGAGAATCGCTATGGCTACGAAGAAGTCGCCTATCTGCTTATCACGGGCTCGCTGCCCAACAAGGAAGAACTGGACGGCTTTTGCGAGCGCTTGGGCGCCTTTAGGCATCTGAGCGACGAATACGTCAAAGAGTTCCCCATGACCACGGTGTCGTCGAGCATCATGAACGTGCTCCAGCGCGCCGTGCTGCTGCTCTACGCCTTCGATGCCGAGCCCGACGTGATTACGCCCGAGCATGAGATCGACGTGGCTATTTCCATGCTCGCACGTCTCCCGCGCATCGCCGCCTTCGCACACATGGCCTCGATCGCCAAGCTTCGCGGCTCCGAGGTTCACGTGCCGCACCCCACGCCCGGCCTCTCCACCGCCGAGACCATCCTACAGGTGCTCCGCGGCGGTATGGCGTTCACCCGCGATGAGGCCATGCTGCTCGACGTGATGCTCATGCTGCATGCAGAGCACGGCGGCGGCAACAACTCCACGTTTGCCTGCCGCGTGCTGTCCTCCTCGGCCACCGACCCGTATTCCGCCTACGCCGCGGCCATCGGCTCGCTCAAGGGCCCGCGCCACGGCGGCGCCAACGCCAAGGTCGTGTCCATGCACGAGGACATCCGTGCGCATGTCTCCAATTGGGAGGACGAGGACGAGGTCGCGGCCTACCTGGGCAAGATCCTCGACAAGCAGGCCTTCGACGGCACCGGCCTCATCTACGGCATGGGCCACGCCGTCTATACGCTCAGCGACCCGCGCGCCGAGGTCTGCCGCCGTTACGCGCGCTCACTGGCAGCCAAGAAGGACTTGGGCGAAGAGTTCGCACTCATCGAGCGCATCGAGCGCCTGGCACCGCAGGTGATGCGCGACCACGGCATGACCAAGCCCATCTGCGCCAACATCGACCTGTACACAGGCTTTATCTACAAGATGCTCGGCGTGCCCGAGACGCTTTTTACGCCGCTATTCGCCGTCGCCCGCATGGCCGGCTGGTCAGCGCACCGCATGGAAGAGCTCTTCTGCGCGCATCGCATCATCCGCCCGGCATACCGTCCGGTAATCGAGCCGCTGGAGTACAAGCCGCTCGCCGACCGCTAGGACACGGACCGTTATAGAACTCGAGCGTGGCCAGGGCATCACCGCCCTCGGCCACGCTTTTTATGCCAGCAGAAAGGGCTGCATCGAATGATTGTTTTTTCCGATATGGATGGAACGCTGCTGACGAGCGACAAGCAGATGAGCGACGCCACCTGGGTGATGCTCGACGAGCTCGCACGTCGCGGCATTGAGTTTGTACCGTGCACGGGACGTCCGCTGTCGGGCATCTTTGAGCCCATCCTCGCCCATCCCGCCGTGCACTACGCGGTCTGCGCCAACGGTGCCAGCGTCTGGCAGCTCGACGACGATGTGCCCACCGACGCCTCGCGCGCCACGTGCATATTGAGCCGTCCGCTCGATTGCGGCATTGCCCATCGCATCCATCGCATTGCCGCCGGCCACGATGTGACCTTCGATATCTTCGCGGATGGACAGTGCTTCCTCCCCCGCTCGCTTTACGGGCGCCTGGATGAGTTCTGCGGCGGTGACCCCCACATCGCGGCTTCGCTCAAGCGCACACGAACACCGATCGACATGAATATCGACAGCAAGATCGACGAAGTCGAGACGCTCGAACGCATCGCCATGTACTGGCACGACCCGGCCGATCGCGACGCCATCGCGGCGGCGCTCGACACGCTCGAAGGCATCGAGGTCACGCGTTCGTACGCCATGAATATCGAGGTCATGGGTGAGGGCGCCACCAAGGGGACGGCCCTCACGTGGCTATGTGAGCACCTGGGCGAGCGTCTCGCCGACGCCTGGGCCTTCGGCGACAACATCAACGACATTCCCATGCTGCAGGCAGCGGGCCACGGCATGGCCATGATCAACGCCGAGCCCGAGGACCGCGAGGCCGCCGGCGCCATCACCGAATACGACAACGACCACGACGGTGTCGCCCGCACCATCATGGCCGCCCTCGCCTAGTCATTGGGGACGTTCTTAAACGACTAGTCGTTGGGGACACTCTTCGCAAAAAGCTGCAAAGACTGTCCCCCCCCCCACTGTCGGCAGAAAAGGAACGTCCCCATCTGCCGGATTAGGAGAGACTCTCCAGCACGCGACGGAGCTCATGCTGAACGGCGTGGTCGCGGTTGCAGCCTACGACGCGATCGGCCACCGCCTTGAGCGCGGGGCGCGCGTTTTCCATCGCGCAGCCCGTGCCGACAAAGCGAATGATCTCGTAGTCGTTCATCGAGTCGCCAAACGCCATGACCTCGTCGCGACCAATGCCGTAATGCTCCGCGAGCTGCGCGATACCCGAGGCCTTCGACACACCAGGCTGCATGGCATCGATCCACGCGTTACCCGAAGGCGCAAAAGTAAAGAGCTGACCAAGTTCGCGCTGTAGCACGTACGCACTGTCCATAACGGCACCGTCGTCGCAAAAGATACTCGCTTTGATGATATTTACGCTGGGGTCGGGCAGCTCCCAAATGCGCTCGGCATTGGGAAGGTCCTTATCAACCTCGCGCACGAACTTGCACTCATCATCGAGCAAGAAGGACTTGGTTCGGTCAAAAAGCGCAAGATGCAGATTGGGAAACGTCCTGACGGCTTGGGCGAGCCTTCGAATCGCCAGGTGCGAATACACCTCACGGTCCACCATCTTGCCGTCGGCATAGACCTGGGCGCCATTAGCGGCGACAAAGTCCATCTTGTCGCGAACAGGTGCAAAGAACTCGCACAGGCGATCGTAGCGACGACCTGACGATGCGGCGAAATGCACGCCATGCTCGTGTAGCGCCAGAATCAGTTCGTAGGTCTCGGGAGGCACCTGGCCGTTTTCGTCAAGCAGTGTGCCGTCCATATCGGATGCAATCAGTTTAAACATAGAAAAGCTCCCTTCGGGCTTGATGGAATCGGACGTATATCCAAAATCACCGTACCCAAAAGGAGCTCAAATAAGACTCCGCGGGCGTAAACGTTACAAGGACCTGGCAAATAGCTCACACATGCCAGAGGTCCTACGGTCGCGGCGTCAGGCAGCCCGCCAAAGAGTGTCCCCGATGACTAGTCGTTTAAGAACGTCCCCGATGACTAGTCGGCGTAGGTGAAGGTCGTGACGTCGAACATGCCCTCGGGGCGGATGCGGAGCGTCGGGATGACCGGCAGGGGCAGGAAAATGATGCCCATGATGGGGTCGAGCGGCGGCTCAATACCCATGGCGCGCGCCTTGACCATAAAGTCATCGTGCTGCGCGGCAACGTCCTCGGCCGTACCCTCGCTCATAAGGCCACCGAGCGCCAGCGGAATGCGCGCCACGACCTCGCCGTTGCGCACCAGCACGTGACCGCCCTGGCCCACGGCCTCGACAGCAGCCATCATATCGGCGGCGTTGTCGCCCACCACGCACACGTTGTGCGAGTCATGGCCGATCGTGGAGGCAATGGCACCACCGGTGATGGTGAAACCGCGCACCCAGCCGCGACCGATATGCTTGCCGACAAGACCCAGGCCGGCGGGACCGTCGCCATCGGCACCCTCGGTCTGCAGCGACACGCCGCGGCCATGGCGCTCGATCAGCATAATGCGGCGCAGGCCCTCGGCGCTCTCGGGGCGAGCCATGCCCGTGATGGCCTTGCCCGGCACCACGTCAATCACGGCCTCGCCCGGCTTAAAGGCATAGTCGAATACGTCGAGCGAAAGATTCGGCAGCTTAACGGAGGCGCGCAGTTCATCGGCAAGGGCCGCAACCTCGGCCATCTCGGGTGCAATCTCGCCCACAAAGGTGCCGTCCTGTGCCACGAGCGCACCGGCGGCATACACGCGATGCGGAGCCGCGGCAAACGTCAGGTCGTTGAGCACCAGCAGGTCGGCGCGCTTGCCCGGGGCGATCGCGCCGCGGAGCTCATGCGGGTCGCGACAGCCGTGGTCCAGGCCAAATGCCTCAGCCGTGGACAGGGACGCCATAGAGATGGCAACCACGGGGTCAATACCGGCCTCGATAGCCACGCGGCAGGCATTGTCGATCATACCGGTCGAAAGAGCATCGGAGGGAGCGCGGTCGTCGGTCGCAAAGCAGCAGCGGCGGGCGCGGGCAGGGTTCTCCAGCAGCATCGGGGACAAATTGGCCAGGTCGTGGCTGCACGTGCCCTCACGCAGCATCACATACATGCCGCGGGACAGCTTGTCGAGTGCCTCCTCGGGAATCGTCGACTCGTGGTCGGCGATAATGCCCGCTGCGGCATAGGCGTTGAGGTCCTTACCGGCAACGAGCGGCGCGTGGCCGTCAACCTGCTTGGACGGCGTCTGGTTGGCAGCATCGATGCGAGCACAGGTCTCGGGGTCGGCCATAAAGACGCCCGGCAGGTTCATCATTTCGCCCAGACCAAAGACATCGCCCGGATGCTCGGCAAAAAACGCCTGCATATCGGCAGCCGAAATAACGGCACCGGCCTGCTCGTCGGGCAGCGCGGGCACGCACGAAGGCATCATGTACTTGATGGAGATGGGTGCGCGGCGGCCGTCCTCGATCATAAAGCGCAAGCCGTCGAGACCGGCAACATTGGCAATCTCGTGGCTGTCGGCAATGGCGGTGGTAGTACCGCGCGTCGCGGCCATGCAAGCATACTCGGCGGGACGGATGTTCGAAGACTCGATATGCAGATGCCCGTCAATAAAACCGGGAGCGAGATAGCGACCCTGGCAGTCGATGACCTCAGTTGCCTCGTAGGTGCCAGCGGCATCGTCTCGACCATCGTAGAGCACGCCGACGATCACACCGTCCTTGACGGCAACGCTACCGGGCGCCACACGCTGGCCATACACGTCGACGATCTGCGCATTGGTAAACAGCGTGTCGACGGGCACGCGCCCCTCGGCAGCCTCGATCACAGACCTCATGACCTCAACGGACATACATACTCCTTTAACCGTAGAAAAAGCTGCGGAGCGGACAGACCTTCACCGCAGCAAACCAATAGCCATTGTATGCCCAAAAGGAAGTCCCGCTAACACCCCTTCCGCTTAACGGCACACGCCGCTCAGCGCAATGGAGACAGGTTGCTTTGCACCAATGACAAGGAATGTCCCAAAGTGCCAACAACGGAAGCGCCGATGTTTTGGCAACGACAGCGAGCGGGCCGCATTTGAGACAAGGTGACGTGAAACGAAAGGGCGCTGACCTTCTGGTCGCGCCCTTGAAGTTGAACGTCAGATTGTCCAAATGCGGCCCGCGCAGCGTCGGCCGGTCCGCCGTTCGGTAGAACGGCGGAACTAAATCAACTTGAAGCCCTTGCGCTTGCCCACGGAGAGGGTGTCGCCCAGCATGAGGGCGCTGGGATCGATGTTATAGCTCTTGGGAGCCACGGCCTTGCCGTTGATCTTGACGCCGCCGCCGTCGATATCGCGACGAGCCTGGCCGGCGCTCGCCGAAAGACCCAGGTCCTTGAGCAGGCCGGCGAGGTAGATCTGGCCCTCGTCGTTGACGGTCAGCTCAACGTGCTTCTCGGGGAAGTCGGCGAGCTGGCCCTCCTTGAATACGCGGTCGAACTCGGCCTGAGCCTCGTCGCCGGCGCCGGCGCCGTGGTAGGTGTCGCACAGATCGCGGCCCAGAGCGCGCTTGAGCTCGTAGGGGTCGGCGGAGCCATCGGCCAGGGCGGCGTCGATCTTGTCGACCTCGGCAGGGGTGAGCGAGCTCGCCAGGCGGTAGTACTTGCCAATCATCTCGTCGGGAATGGACATGGTCTTGCCGAACATATCCTTGGGCGCGTCGGTCAGGCCGATGTAGTTACCGTAGGACTTGGACATCTTACGAACGCCATCGGTGCCCTCGAGCAGCGGCATGGTGAGCGCGATCTGGGGCTCCATACCCATCTTCTCCATGAGCTCGCGACCAGCGAGCAGGTTGAAGAGCTGGTCGGTGCCGCCCATCTCCACGTCGGCCTTGATCTGAACGGAGTCGAAGGCCTGCAT